>DAOTUE010000215.1:0-68494 GCA_034436975.1 Chloroflexaceae bacterium | reverse complement strand
TGGGGTTGCGAGGGGACGCCGTCCCCTCACGCTCCCCTGGTTCAACTCCGTTGAGGATACTCCACGGTATTCTGTGGTGCTACCTTTTGGTTTTTTTGCGGCGAAGCCGCAAAAAAACCAGAACAAAAGCATTTTTCGGGGGTTTGCAACCCCCAATCCCCCGCTTTGCAAAGCGGCAAACCGCTTAGCTTCATGCGCATGCCCCCACCGAGCCCTTGCCTCCTCAATAGGCGCCCCCCATTGATCCCCTGAACCCTGAACCCTGAACCCTGAACCCCAAAACCCAGACCCTAAAACCCAGACCCCAAAACCCAAAACCTGGAGTATAATGAGAGTGGAAGCAAGACCATTTGAAACTATGCCCGGAACAATGCTTTTTCCTGCGCAGACGCTGAGAGACCAGCAAAGGGGGTTCCTATCTCCTTCCTGAGACCGATGGGGAACGTCACAGTGCATGAACACTGTGACGTTCCGCACAATATGTATTATTATCGTTCCTTTGATATATGGTATTCTGTTGCATTCTCTGTCCTTTTATTCCAGACAATTGTTCGCTGTTTTTCGAGGAGTCGGCAATCGCGGGTACGAGCAGACGATGGTTCCCCTGCGATCCGACGAAAAGCCAGGCGACCTGTTGAATAGATGCTGTTTACCTGCTTGAGCCATGTCCCTTTGACCAGCACGAGGTCGCCCTTGCGGAACCCATCCAGTTCCGCGTTGACCTGGTAGCGCACCCGTCCCTTCCCTTTGACCGGGAGCGAATGGTACTGTCTGCGTGTCCGTCTCGGACGGAACGTCACCGACCAGAAGCAGTTACGACTGAATGGCACCACATCGCCTGTTTGAAGCGTTGCGATGCAGAGCGCGTCTCCATCGTGCGCCTTCTCTACTCCCAATGCCTTCCGAAACGCGGCGGTTTCATATCCGTACACCAGCGAGACGGGGGCTATCCGTCGTAACTGGTCGTACAGGTGGGTTTTGCCCTGCATCGTGTGCTGTGCAATCTGGTCGAGATGTCCCGACATGCCCGTCTGGTTCAGTGTGATAATCCCTGCGTGAACCTTCCGATGACAGGACGAACACAGCGTGATCAGATTGGTGAGCGTGTCCTTGCCCCCGTGTTCACGATGGTCAATATGATGGGCTTCCAATCGTCTCCCGGTACGGGTTCCACAGTGCTGGCACTGATAGCGATCCCGCATCAAGCAGGCGATCCGCAGGTTCTCATCCAGGCGGGTCGGGGCTTGATAGTGCCTGCCGTGCAGGGTTGGATTGTTCAAACGGGCAATGTCTACCTGAACATCCTCGACCACAATCTTGCTGATGGGCAGCGGGATACGTTCCACGACGCGCACGACTTCCTCTGCGTTTGTGCGGATGCCTGGGGGCAATCGCCCGCTCCGTTTGCTGCTTCCCCGGTTCAAAAACCGAGGTTGGCGATACCACAGGCGGTTGCGTCGTTGTCTGCGGTGGCCGCGTCGGGCATCCATCTTTTCCTTCACGTCGCGGCGATGGTGTATCTCGCCTGACAGCAGGACACGCCCATTGCCCACGGCACTAAAGCCTGTTACCGAACTACCCGTATCGATTCCGAGCGTCACATCCTGGACATGGGCTTCACAATCCCATGTCAACTGGATGGTAAAGGGACGGTAGCCCACAATTCGCGCCCGTCCGTCTCGTAAAAGTTTCCGTGCCTTTGCTGGTTTGCAAGGCATCAGCGGCGCACCATCCTTGTTTTTCACGTACACCAACATACCGGTATGGTCTCCTTTCAGAGTGTGATGCCCCTTGACGTTGTTGCGTGGGGTTGTCACGACTGGCTCACCTTCACCTTTCGGCTACCCTTAAAGCCAGTCCACAGAGCAGGGAACTGGGACACGATCCCCTGGTGTGCTTCACCC
Source organism: Chloroflexaceae bacterium (assembly GCA_034436975.1). GTDB lineage: Bacteria > Chloroflexota > Chloroflexia > Chloroflexales > Chloroflexaceae > JAAUSY01. The sequence continues at coordinate 66,590 of DAOTUE010000215.1, read as the reverse complement.
GCGCAACGGCTGCTCCGAAGAGCCGTCTGGTAGTCCCATGCCAGAGATTTCTATGGTTTAGGAACTATTATAGCATAAAGCATCGCAGATTGCCGACCGTTTCTTTTCCTGGCATCATAATTATCCACCGGTGGGGCTACCGGAAGGGGAATGCTCCCCCGCCCCCGTGGGCGATTCAGGGGCTTCGATCCACCCGCGCCGCAGCGCATAGAGCACAGCCTGGGTGCGGTCGTTGAGCGAGAGTTTCCGCAAGATAGAGGAGATATGGTTCTTGACCGTCTGGGTACTGATACCCAGTTCCTCAGCTATATCACGGTTGCTCCCGCCAATGGCGATACGTTCAAGCACTTCGATTTCTCGCTCGCTGAGGGGGGTAAAGATGGGAAAGTCATCATCGGGCGTGGTGGAGAGTTCCTGTGGCAAGTTGCGAAACTGGGAGAGCACTCTACTGGCCACTTTTGGCTCTTCTATCACCACATCGTTGATGACGTATTCGCCAAGCGCAACACGGCGGAGCACATCGAGCAGTTCAATCGGCTTGACATCTTTGGAGCGATAGGCGGCTGCTCCCGACTGGAGGGCTTGAAAGGCTTGCTCGTCGTTTTCGTGCATGCTGAGGATGACAACCCCAAGCCCTGGATACTGGCGACGGAGCTGGCGGGTCAGTTCCAGGCCGCTCATGCCGGGCAGGTTGAGGTCGGCCAACACAACGTTTGGCTCGTGAGAGTGGTCTATTGTTTCAAGCCAGGTGATGGCTTCTTCTGCGCTTGCCGCATCGCCAACAATCTCAACGTCGTCCTCCGAGTCCAGGGCATAGCGGACTCCCTGGCGAAAGAGAGGATGATCGTCAACAATAAGAAGTTTTACGGTCGCGTTGGTGGACATGGCAAAGGTTCCTTTCCGTTCGTGTGGAGCCAGGAATGGTAGGCCGTTGTCGGGTCGGTCAGGGTGGCAATGCCGGCGGCAGTTAGCAGATGGTGGGTGGCCGCAAGGGGCAGTCCCACAACGGCGGTGTAGCTCCCTTCAACACGCTCAACCAGCTTCCCTCCCTCCCCCTGGATACCGTAGGCTCCCGCTTTGTCCAGCGGTTCGCCTGTTGCAACGTAGGCCGCAATGGTCTCCGCGCTCAGGGGGGCAATATGAACGTTGGCAGCAACCAGCGCGAATGTAACGAAGTGGGGGGCGAGGGGGGTCTGGTGAGGGAGCGTTTCGGGGGAGAGGGGAGGGTGTTTTGTCAGGACACATACGCCCGTGTAGACGGTATGCATCTTCCCGGAGAGCTGCGAAAGTATGGCATGGGCGTGGGTTGCATCTCGCGGTTTGTTCATAATGCTCCCATTCTGGGTAACGATGGTATCGGCACCAAGAATGACATCAGCATCGTGCTCGCTGCTGGCAGCGTGGGCCTTGCGCCAGGCCAGCAGGGCCGGGTGCTGGTCGGGCGGGAGCGGAAAGGGGGGGAGCGCGGCAAGGACCGCGGAGGGGGGCGGTGTGTCGCTCTCTTCGGCGTTTGTCGCAACGGTGGCGAAGGGCACGCCGAAGAGGGCGAGCAATTCTCGGCGGCGCGGCGAAGCAGAGGCAAGCACCAGATGCGGAGAGGTCACACATCCTCCTGCTGGTGTTCCACCCGTGTACCGGCGGGCACATTGGCGATAGCGGCTCCATCGTTCTCATATTCGTCGTGGGGAATGGAGGCAGGCTCGTGCTCGTGTTTGTGTTCCTGGCCCTGGTCGTAGCCCTGGTCGTGGTCATAGTCACGGTCATGGTCGTGATCATGACCGTGTCCGTGTCCGTGCCCCATCCCATACTCTATAACTTCGCTGGCCCGTTTAATGCGTCGGTCATACTCCCTGTTTACTGCCTGGACAAAGCTATCAAACAATCCCATTGCAATTGCTCCTGGTTCCTGGTTCTCCTGCTGTACAAACCGCTTCCCGACGGGCGCGGCTCGGCGGTTTTTCTTCAATGTCTTGATTATACTCTTTCCCCAGGGAGATTGCAATGTGGCATATTCAGCGGGATTGATTAAAACTGGTCTTCTTCTGTCGAGCCTTTCAGGGCCGTGGTGCTCGAAAGCCCCCCCGACACAATGAGCGAGACCTCATCGAAATAGCCGGCCCCCACCTCGCGCTGGTGTCTGGTTGCCGTATACCCTTTTGCTTCGCTGGCAAACTCGGCCTGTTGCAAATCGGCGTAGGCGGCCATCCCCCGCTCGCGGTAGTCGTCGGCAAGCGTGAACATGCCATAGTTCAGACTGTGGAAGCCTGCCAGCGTGACAAACTGGAATTTGTAGCCCATTGCGCCCAGTTCACGCTGGAATTTTGCTATTGTGTCGTCGTCAAGTTTCTTCTTCCAGTTGAAGGATGGGGAACAATTGTAAGCCAGTGGTTTGCCAGGAAACTGCGCGTGGATGGCTTCGGCAAACTTCCGCGCCTGGTCCAGGTCGGGGGTCGAAGTTTCGCACCAGACCATATCAGCGTAGGGGGCATAGGCCAACCCGCGGGCAATGGCCGTCTCCAGCCCACTCCGAATATAGAAAAAGCCTTCTGGCGAGCGTTCGCCCGTGATAAAGGGTCGGTCACGCTCATCCACATCGCTGGTGATGAGCGTTGCTGCGTCGGCATCGGTGCGAGCGGTGAGGATTGTGGGTACGCCCATCACATCGGCGGCAAACCGCCCGGCTACCAGGTTTCTGACAGCGTTCTGGGTGGGAAGCAAGACTTTCCCGCCCATATGTCCGCATTTCTTTTCTGAGGAGAGCTGATCTTCGAGATGGACACCGGCGGCTCCGGCTTCGATCATTGCTTTGACTAGCTCGAATACATTGAGCGGACCACCAAAGCCCGCCTCCGCGTCGGCCAGAATGGGCGCAAACCAGTAGGTATCGTCTTTCCCCTCCGAATGCGTAATCTGATCGGCCCGCTGGAAAGCATTGTTGATTTTTCGCACGAGGGCCGGCGCACTGTTGGCCGGGTAGAGGCTCTGGTCTGGATACATGGTCTCCGCCAGGTTATTATCGGCGGCAACCTGCCATCCACTGAGATAAATTGCTTTCAGTCCTGCTTTGACCTGCTGCACAGCCTGGTTGCCGCTCAACGCTCCCAGGGCGTTGATATAGTCCTCTGTCTGGAGCAGGTGCCACAGCCGCTCTGCTCCTCTCCGTGCAAGGGTATACTCAATCTGAAGAGACCCGCGAAGCCTGACCACGTCATCGGCTCGATATGGGCGTTCTATGCCTTTCCATCGTTCGTCACTGGCCCAATGTTCTGCAATCGTTGCAGCATCTTTCATCGGTTTCTGTCTCCTTTCTGAAACCTGGCCTGAAACCTGGCGAAATACGCTTCTCGAATAAAAAAGTATTTTCTATAATATCTTATTTTATTAACAGGTGTTACAAACGAGTTACACAGCCGTCCTTCCCCACTCCCATCAGCCCGATCTCCTTGCCGGTAACTGTTCGGATTCGGGGGCATCGCTCAGCCCCCCACCTGTCCGCCCCTAAACCCACTGGGGTGAGGGATTGGGAGGGGGGCGTATTGGGGCAGGCGAGACGCTTGCGCTCCCAGGATTCACCCTCAAACGTGAACACGTCCCCCTGCCGGTCTTCTTGCCCACATGTGGTAGCATAGGGGCAGGCCAGGTATCTCAAAAAATGGACCGGAGGAATACCCCGCATTCGGAGAGAAACAGAAATCATGGTATCCTTATCATGGAGAGGTAGGAGAACATTTTCCTACACGTTTTCCTACAATTTGCACGGCGTACCATTCTGCTGCTCCTGCTGTGCCTGCCCGCAGGTCGGGAGTCCCGGCCGCTGGGAGGAATGGGTAGTTGGGCGTTGCCTGGTACTCCACGATGGGTAGGGGGAAACAGCTTGAAGGGAGAAAGCAGAACCATAGAAATCCGGGGAGATCTGGATATTGTCACGGCCCGCTCGGTGGTGCGCGAAATAGCCAGAGATCAGGGTTTCCCTCCGGTAGACCAGGCACGGCTTGCAACAGTCGTGAGCGAACTGGCTCGCAATATCTCCCTCTATGCTGACAGTGGCACCGTGATCATCGGCGGAATAGAGCGCGATGGATACAAAGGAGTTGAGATTATTTGTGAGGACCAGGGGCCGGGTATAGAAAATCTGGAGCTGGCGATGCAGGAAGAGTATAGCACTTCGGGCGGAAGAGGGATGGGGTTGCCGGGAGCAAAACGGCTCATGGATGCATTTACCATCCAGTCAACTGTTGGCGTTGGAACGAAAATTACAAGCTATAAATTATACCGGCCGGCCGGCCGGGAGACAAAAAAACCGTGATACTCTGGAGAAGGTGAAAATTGGTCTGGCTGGACTGCCTGTTGCTACTCCAAAGAAAGGAACGACAATCTTGAACGGTGTTCGTATCCCCATCCTGAAAGTTGAGAATGTCCTGGTTGCTTCTATCCAGGTTGCGCTCCACGATGCCTCTGCTATTCAGTTTAAGGATGATCTTTTACAAAAAGTTCACGAGACGAAAGCACGCGGGGTCATTGTAGACCTTACCGCACTCGATGTGGTAGATAGCTTTATCGGGCGGATGATTGCGGATATTGCGGCGATGGCCGGGTTGATGGGAACCCGCGTTGTCCTCACTGGTTTGCAGCCGGCGGTTGCGATTACGCTGGTTGAACTTGGGCTTGAACTTCCACGGGTGATGACCGCCTTGAACCTCGAAAAGGGCCTGGCCCTGATGCGCCAGAGCAATGACGAGGATGCGAACGAGGAGGAAGAACGCTATGCCTTCTCAGGCTGAGGTGGTGACGATCCGGAGTGACCTGGATATTGTTACGGCCCGTTCGATAGCGCGAGATATTGCCAAAGCCCAGGGATTTGGCGGCGTGGACCAGGCCCGCATCGCAACAGCGGTGAGCGAACTGGCCCGCAACATCTTTCTCTATGCCGATAGCGGCCAGGTTTCTGCACGCGCCATTGAAGACCGTGGTCGCAAGGGAATTGAGATTGAGTGCAAGGACCAGGGAGCCGGCATCAGCGATATTGACCAGGTGATGCGAGATGGCTACACCACCTCGCGGGGGATGGGGATGGGCTTGCCCGGCGCAAAACGACTGATGGATGAGTTTGATATTCAGTCCACGGTGGGGGTAGGCACCACGATTGTCTGCCGCAAGTGGCGGTTGTAACCATACCGTTCATGTTCACATCACGCACTCAATTCCCCAGGTCAGGGGTTCAAATTGCTATCGTGTGGTCCCCTTCTCTTCGAGATGCGAGAGCAGGGCTTTTCGTACTCGCTCCAGTTCATCCTCGGCCTGTGCTATCAGTATGGGGAGAGTTTCCGACCACCCGGCCTGACTTTGCTCTACCATCTTCTGGAAATATGATGAGAGATTGAACGCTCCGATCTGGTTGCTGCTGGTTCTGAGTTCGCAGGCCAGGCGATGAATTGCTCCATATTCATCCCTTACCGCCGCTTTGTGCATGTCGGCGAGCCGGGCGGCGGTATCGAGAAGAAAGACTCGCAGCAAGTCATTGGCATCGGATGTATTGGACCCACTGCTGCTATCTGCTCGCTTCTGCCCGTATGTTGCTAGAAACGCCGAGAACGTCTCCGTATCGAGCGGGGTGCCCACAGGTTTTGCTCTGCTGTAGGTGGGGGGCACGCGGCGCAACGCCTGCGCCAGATCATCCACACGCACAGGCTTGCTCAAGTAGTCGTTCATTCCAGCAGACAAACACTGTTCACGGTCCACATCCAGCATAGAGGCGGTCATGGCGATAATCCAGGGTTGGTGTTCGGGCGCGAGGGTGGTGCGGATGCGGCGGGTGGCTTCCATCCCGTCCATTTCGGGCATCTGCACATCCATCAGGATGACATCATAGACAACTTGCTCCAGCACTTCGAGCACCTCCAGCCCGCTGGATGTAGTGCCTGCGCGATACCCCAGGTGTTCTAGCAACCGCAACACAACTTTCTGGTTGATAGGATTGTCCTCGGCCAGCAGGATACGGAGCGGTCGGGGCGATTTCTTGGGGGAGATATATTGCTCCGGGCAGCCGGGTTCTTTTGCTGGCGAAACGGCCGTCTGGACCTGCTCAACAGACAGCCGAACATGGAATGTTGACCCTTTGCCTACCTCACTCTCAACCCATATCGTCCCGCCCATCATCTCGGCCAGTCGCTTGCTCAGCATCAACCCAAGCCCCGTCCCACCGTAGCTGCGCGTGGTCGAAGCATCGAGCTGGCAAAAGGTCTGGAAGAGTGTTGGCATCTGTTCTGGCGATATGCCAATCCCCGTGTCGGACACGCGGATATGGAGCACGACTGGGGGGGGACGGGATGTCTGGTGTTCTGCTGTGGTGCTCCCCACTTCTGCTTCTTTGCCCTGTTCCTGTTTGCCTGGCTCCAGCGTTGCCTGCACTGTGACCGATCCCTGCTTTGTAAACTTGATCCCATTGCTGACAAGGTTTGAGATAATCTGACGAATGCGGGCCACGTCGCCAACGAGCGGCGATGGGATATGCTCATCAACCGTACAGGAGAGGCCCAGGTTTTTTCTTCTGGCTTCGCTGGAAAAGAGCATGAGGGTATCTTCAATGCAGGTGCGGAGGTTGAAGGGTTGCGGTTCCAGGGTCAGCCGGCGGGTTTCCATGCGGGCAAAGTCGAGAATGTCGTTGATGATAACGAGAAGATTCTTACCGCTGGTGTGCGAAATCTCAACACATTCGCGCTGCCATGCGTCCAGCGAGGTCTCCAACAAGATAGAGGACATGCCGATAATGGCGTTGAGGGGGGTCCGGATTTCGTGGCTCATCGTAGCAAGAAATTCGCTCTTGGCGCGGTTGGCTGTTTCGGCGGCTTCTCGTGCGGACTGGAGCGCAGCCTGGATTTCCCGCTCCCTGGTAATATTCTGCACCGCCCCGACCATCCGGACTTTGCGCTCCCCCCCGTCACCAGGCAGGTAGCGGACATAGTCGCGCAGCCAGCGTAGCTCACCCTGGCGATTCCTGATGCGATATTCTATCACCCCGGCACGACGCTCCTGCACCGATTCAATCACATCCAGCGTGGAGGGAATGTCATCCGGGTAGATAAGCGACAGCCATTCCTGTTGTTGGATCTCCTCGATGCGGTAGCCAGTGATGCGCTCGAAGGCTCCCCCCACCCACTCCGTCACAACCTGGCCATCCAGCGTCAGGTAGCCCCCATAGATGTAGTCCGAGGTTAGCTCGGAGATGATACGGTGGCGTTCCTCGCTGGCCTGAAGGGCCATGTTCAGGCGCGAAAGTTCTTCTGTGCGTTCGGCAACCCGCTGCTCCATCTCGTCGCGGGCCTGGCACAACTCCATCTCCAGCTTCTTGTGCTCGGTAATATCACGCGAGATGCCCTCAATGGCTATCGGCTCCCCCTCGTTGTCATACACCACCCGGTGGCGCATTTCGAGCCATACCGGCGTGCCATTGCGGTGGATGTGGGGGATGACCAGCGGAGATGCAAGAGAATCGGGCATTTCTTGCAGTAGCCACAATTGCTCGTGTTCTTCTTGTGGGGTTGTTTTCAGGGCAACCGACGGGTCGGCGTAGAATTCTTCCGGGGTGTAGCCCAGGATGCGGGTGATGGCCGGGCTGACGTATTCGTAGCTCCGCGAGGGCTTCAGGCGATAGAAGAATACAATATCGTGGGCATTTTCGGCCAGGTTGCGAAAGCGGGTTTCGCTCTCCCACAACGATTGCTCTATCTGTTTGCGGTTGGTGACATCCAGGCTGATCTCGCCGACAAAGGAAATCTGCCCCGTTTCGTCGCGCAGGGGAAAGTAGGTAGTTTCCGACCAGACGATGGTATCGCGGGTGCGCCCGTGTAGCCCTGCTTTCGAGGTATCGTAGGGAGTGGGAGACATTGTGGAGACTTCCCCTGCAAGGGCCTTTTCAAAATGGGCCACATAGCCCTTTTCGATGGCTTCAGCGTCCTCATACATAGTAAATACCCCGACAACACTCTCTCGCGGGGTATGAATAAATAGCTCGTTCTGGCGGTTCATCGCAACAGCCAGGCCATCGGAGCGGAAGATGACAAGGGGGAAAGGAATAGCATCGAAGATTCGTTGGAAAAACGTTGCTTCCTCTCGTGTTGTTTTGAGTTCGTCTGTGAGGGCGACAACCGTTCGTTCTAACTCATCAATCCGTTTCTCCAATGCTTCTGTTTTATCCATAGCACATGCTCTTTGTTTTTCCGAAACCTCTCTACAAAAGTGTAATCGTTCACGGTGTTTGGGCAATCCCTGATTCCTGGGAGCGCAAGCGTCTCGCTTGCTCCGATGCGGGTACTCCCCCCCTCCCAATCCCTCCCCCCTGGGGGGAAGGACAGGTGGGGGGGCCTGAATGATTACCTACAAAATGCAGATCATAGTATAACTATACCATACCATGCGAAAAATTTGCCACGCGAAAGAAGATATGTGGGGGGCCCTGAACGATTACGGGGATAGAATACCTGGTATAATACTGAATACAGAGAAAACCCATTCGTAAGGGCCGGCAGGAAACAGGGAAAGGGAGGTCAGAACAATGAATGAGCAACCACAAGATGTGTTATCCGACATCATGGCGACCTATGGTCATACGATTTGCGAAGAGCCGCAACACCTTGAGCAACTGTTGCAAGAGCGGTGTGGCACCTATCGCCGTGAGATTTATGTGCTGATGGGTGCGCTGGAGGTGCAGGTCCCGACGCACCTGCTGACGCGGCAGAGCATTCACCCCCCGCATCTCCTGATTGCAGAGCTGGCATCCCGGATGTACGACCAGCTTGGCACCGCCGATGAGTTTGCTCGCTGGTCGGTGGGGACGTGGGCGCGGGCCCTGGAGATTGTAGAATCGCCCCCCGCCGTCCCTACGGAAGAATCTCCCCCACGAGCAGTAAAGCGGTTTCCCTCCACCACCCACAGCCTCGACCTGGATGGGCATGTAGCCAGCGTCTACTGCCTGGCCTTCCACCCCGGCGGGCAGTTGCTGGCCTCCGGCAGCGAAGATAAGACCATCCGCCTATGGGACATTGCCAGCGGGCGGCAGGTTCGGCGCATTGAGAAACACCGCACCTGGGTGCAGGATATTGCCTTCAGCCCCGATGGGCGGTTGCTGGCATCGGGGAGCGGCAACTGGAACGGGGTTGATCACACCGTGCGGCTCTGGGAGACGGAGAGCGGGCGCGAAATCTGGCAGCGCGATACCCACGCCGACTGGGTTTCAAGCGTGATATTCCACCCCGAAGGGCATTTGCTGGCTTCTGGCAGCGGCGACCAGACCATCCGGCTGTGGGAGGTCTCCAGCGGGCACGAGAAACTCCGTCTTGCCGGGCATAGCGACAGCGTGACCGACATAGCCTTTGCCCCCGATGGACAATGGCTCGTGTCGGGGAGCCGCGATGAGACCATCCGGCTGTGGGATGTCTCCAGTGGGCACGAGATCCAGCGGTTCTATGGACACAGCGATACTGTTGTCAGTGTGGTGTTCAGTCCCGATGGGCAGTTGCTCGTGTCGGGAGGGCGCGACCAGACAGTACGGGTGTGGGATGTCGCCAGCGGTCACGAGATTCAGCAGATGGGGCAACACACCAGCCGCGTCACCAGCGTGCTCTTCAGTCCCGATGGAAGCCTAGTCGCATCGGGCAGTCACGATGGGACCGTGCGGCTCTGGGATGTGGCCAGCGGACAGCAGGTGGGACGCTTGCAGAAGCACGCCGAGCGAAAGGTGATGAGTATTGCGTTTCGCCCCGATGGACTGATACTGGCCACGGGGGGGTATGATAGTGTTTTGCGGCTTTGGAATATGGGTATTCCCGCTTCCGACTGGGAGGAGATGGAGCAAACCTGGCAGGAGAGCAAAGCACAGGAGGCACGGGAAGCTGAGGAAGCAATAGAGCGCGAGGAACAGCGGCGACAGTGGCGGGCCGCCGGACGCTGCGAGGAGTGTGGCCGCATCCTGAACATATGGGAGAAGATGCAAAAACATACCCGCTGCAAATTTCACCGGTAAGCCAACGATAGAGAGCAATCGCCACGGATTGCAATAGATAAAAGGGCAATCCGTGGCACAATACCTGTTTCATTTCTTTTTGGTTTTTTTCAATCTGTTTCATTTCTTTTTCATGATGCTCAACGCGGGTTAACGCCGGTCAACATCGTTCTGCTGGTTCAGATGGTCCAGATAATCATCAATCTCCATCCCATCAATCCCCAGTGTTCGAGCATCAATGTGTTCCAACCACTGGCGGGCCATCGCTGCGGCTTCAGGGTCGTTGCCGCGAGCGTCTTCCATTGCCGCTGAGATAACTTCAAGAGCGAGCACCTGGTAATTGAGTGTTGTTTCCATTTCTTTTCCTCTCCCGGTCGCGTCTTTTCACGTCTTTTCTCTGGTTCTATCCTACCCCACCGCTCAGCAAAAGGGAATGAAAGGGGTATGATGAGGGTGTCACAGGTTCGTGACAACGGCATCATAGCAAGATGCCGCATATCAGAATGCCGGATGATGTTGCGCTATGGTACAATTGGGACAATGGTTGTCTGGAAGCGAACGTTAGTAAGGAAATTAGCAAGGAAAGAGGAAATGACGGAGAACTCACCGTTGCCAGACATGAAGACGAAGTGGGGCGAGTCTGTTATAATGAACCGCGGCGTGTGCCTCCGTGCGACCCGTGCCCGGGCCAGCAGCACCCGCCCCTGTAAGAAATGAAAAAAAGCCGGGGAGCGTCTCCCCAGATGAACCAGATGAGCCAGATGATCTGGAGCACAAAGCCTGTGTGAATTGAGATTTAGAAGGAGTATTGAGAGCATGAGCCGTCGGATCGTTGTGTTGATTCCGCTGATTATCCTGCTTGTCGGGTCTGTCGGGTGCGATTTCAAATTGCCAGAGAAAGAACCAGTACCGATTACCGAAACACGCGAGGTGTCGCCATTTCAAGAAATTATGCTGAGTGGCGAAGGAGAACTGCAGATCCAGCAGGGGGACACGGTGTCGCTCAATATCGAAGCGGAACAACTGGATATGCCGAAGATCAGCACGAACGTGGTCAATAACCGGCTGATTATCCGCACCGATATGCTGCGCTCGCCCATCCCGATTACCTTCCATGTGACAGTGACCGATGTCAACAAAATTTCGCTCACCGGTCCGGGGCATATTTATATGCACAGTCTTAAAACCGATAATCTTTTCATTGATGCCCGCGGGGTGGGAATGGCCTCGCTCGCATTTGGCAACCTGGATATTGCCGATTACCTTATCCTGGATATGCGTGGAACCGCCAATGTCACCGTGTTCGACCTTGCTGTTCCCGAACTGACCGCAAAGCTCCGCGGGAGCGGGGTGCTCAAAATTGCGGGGGCGGTCGAGCGGCAAAACATCACAATCTTTGACACCAGTATCTACCAGGCCAATGAGTTGCAGAGCAAGCGGGCCTCGGTTGAGATGAGCGGGGCTGGTGATGCAACGCTGCGGGTGCAGGAGACGCTCGACATTGATCTGAGCGGCAGCGGCAATGTGTATTACTATGGTGAGCCAGTGGTGGAGCAAGACGTGACGGGGTCGGGTACGGTTGAGCACCTGGAAAACGAGTAGCACCGCTCCAGGCACGAGCGAGGGGGCAAGGGGATGTGAGGCCCCTCACCCCCCCCTCACGCTGGCAGGTCCAAGTTCATCCAGCAGCAACTGGTCCGGGGTTACGGCAAAGTATTTCGCCAGCGTCACCACAAAATCAGCTCCCGGCATGCTTTTCCCTTTTTCAAGATTCTGGATATGGGTATAGGTGTACCCTGGCTCTTTTGCCAGGGCACGCTGAGACAGTCCGGCTTGCTCCCGAAGCCGCCGAAGTTTTTCCGCAAATCGCGCTACTTTTGCCATGCTCGCCACGATGTACCACCATAACAACTATGACTATTATTGCTCTTCCGGCAGATCAAGCGTATCTTTCATCAATACGTCGGTGGAAACCCCGAAGGCTTCTGAGATTTTGAGCAGAAATTCCGCGTTGGGTTTTCTTTCTCCCTTCTCAACACGGTTGATGTAGGTATGGTTGACCCCGATGGCTCTGGCCAGTTTGCGCTGGGTCATCCCATGCCGTTCTCGCAAAGCTATCAGCTTTTCGGCAAATCGTTGCATAGCTTCAAGAAGTATGATATATTGTACCCAAATGGCAACAGAAAAAAGAGCCAGAAGGGGTATGCTCTGGTCTGATCTGCCGGCATACCCCGTATTCTGACAGGAGCCACATAGATTGTGCGCTTCCCGATAGGGCTATTCTACCACGGAAAGGAGAGAAGAATGAGTACCTACCCGCTTGAGGAACTGCTGCGGCTGTGGGTGTAGGGAACACGCACAACAGAGCAGGCCATTGGACACATCTTGCAGCATATGCGGACGATGCAAGAGCAAGTGAAGCACCTGCGGACCCGCCTTGCAGCAATGGGGGAGCCCCCCCCACCCACCCGCCGAACCGAAAAAGGGGTCGGGATGAACGCTCTGCCTGCTACAACGGCTGCACCCCGGCCCGCCCGGCTTCGGTTGCCCACCCATTACTTCACCACTGCCGTCACTGCGTCCAGAAGCCGGGCAATCTGAAACGTATCAACCAGCTGGCCGAGCGTGTCGGCCAGCGTTTCATCGTGGGAGCGGATGTCTTCAATAACCTGGTACAACAAGGAAATATCCCCCAGAATGATGGCATGCTCCAACGCTGCCAGAGTGTCAGGGGGCAGGGCCGCCAGAGGTTCTGGCGTGAGCACGATGGACGCACTCTCGGCAGTGGATGGCTCATTGTCAGCGTAGAGATAGCGCACTCCCAGATGTTTCCCCATCACCTCAAAAATGGTGGGTGTGCGAAACGGCTTGCGGACAAAATCATCACACCCGGCAGCCAGCACAATAGCTCGTTCCTCATCGAAAGCACTGGCCGTGAGCGCAATCACAACGGTTTTTTGCCCTTGCGAAGTTGCCTTGATACGTCGGGTCGCCTCGTAGCCATCCATTACCGGCATCCGCATATCCATCCAGATGAGGTGTGGTTCCCACTCATTCCTGATGGTGATTGCTTGCTGCCCGTTGCTGGCCTCACGGAGCGCGAAGCCATATGGGGCCAGCAATTTAGCCAGCAACTGCCGGTTTTCGGCGCGGTCATCAACAATAAGAATGCGGTAGGTTGGCTGGTCGGGCGCAAGCCCGATAACCTCTGGTTGCAAGACAGGAGCGGCCGTCTCCGCTTCCCGCACCACTGCAACCATCACATCGAATGCAAAGACCGTGCCACGGCCCACCTCGCTCTGCACCGTTATATCGCCGCCCATCAACTGCACAAACTTGCGGCTGATGGCCAACCCCAACCCCGTGCCTTCCTGGGCCTGTTGCCCGCTGCTGGTCTGGGCAAATGCCTCGAAGAGTTTGGCAAGTTCGTCGGGCGCAATGCCGGGACCGGTGTCTGCCACGCGACAGTGGATCATTGCGGGGCCGGGTGATTCCGGCTGATCCGCGAGACCTGCTCCCCGCCTCTCGACGGAAAGTGTCACCGTGCCTTCATGGGTAAACTTCACTGCATTTGATAGCAGATTGATGAGGACCTGGCGCAGCTTCACCTCATCGGTCTGCACATACTGTGGCAGGTCGGGGGCATGCTCAACCAGAAACAACACCCCCTTCTCCTTTGCCCGCAGCCGGAACATGTCCTCAATATCGTGCAGCAGGCGATACAGATCGAAGGGTTGCTCATTGAGGGTGATGCGCCCGGCCTCGATTTTGGAGAGATTGAGCACATTGTTGATGAGCGTGAGCAAATGCTCCCCGCTACGACTGATAATGGACAGATGTTCACGGTGTTCGTGTGGTAATGTTGTACTGCGAGTCATAATCTGGGCAAAGCCGAGGATGGCATTCAAAGGGGTGCGGAGTTCGTGGCTCATATTCGCCAGAAAGATGCTTTTGGCCTGGTTTGCGCTTTCCGCTACTTCGCGTGAGTGTTCCGCTTCCTCGCGGGCAAGCTGGAGATCGTGCGTGCGCTCCACTACGCGATCCTCCAGCGTTGCGGTAAGTTCGGTCAACTCCCGATCCTTCTGCTGACGCACGCGGATTTCTTGTAGCAGCGACTCGCGTGAGACATGCAGCGAATTGACCATACGGTTGAACGCCCCTGTGAGAAAGCCTATCTCGTCGGAGGCCCGCACCGGCACATTCGCCTGAAAGTTATCCGATTCCACGCTACGCACCCCCCGCAAGAGCGCGTTGAGTGGTTTGACCAGGCTGGACTGGACAAAAAAGGGTTCCAGGAGCAGAAAGAGGACTATGGCACCAAGCAATAGCCAGAGCAGTGCCAATGCGCGGGCATGGAGCATCTCGCGGTAGTCCTGGTAGCTGTAGCCCACTTCACCCAGGGTGTCAGCATCAATATGGAATGGGTAGCGGATAAAGTGGTGTGCTGGCAGGCTGAAGTGGCCGCGGTAGGATGGTTCATCTTCGGGGGGGATGATTGCTTCGAGCTGGCTGTACGTCGGCACGCTGGCAAAACGCTGGCGGAGCCAGGAATAGGTATAGACGAGGTGTCGCCAGGTGTGTGTTGAGATTACCTCTGGACCCTCTTGCTCAATCTCTTGCTCAATGAGGGTGCGGAAGCGGGTATCCTGCCGGGCCAGCATTGCCGCGTCGGGCCCGTGTTCATGGGTGTAGAGCATCTCGTAGGAAGCCGAGAAGAGACCATCGCTGGCAGGGCGTGTAGCCACATAGCGCACACCGTCTGGCATCTCGTCGGTGATGCCGTGTGCAACCAGTTGTGCGATAGTCTGCACCTCAGCGCGGCGGGCCTCGTGGTAGCTCTCCTGTACCCAGTTCAGCAGCAGCGGCCCGGCCAACCCCGCCAGCATCATCGTCATGACCAGCGGAATACCAATCAGCTTGATCTTGAAGGTGGTCGGTTCGGGGGCGTAGTCCAGGTAGGTCAGGATGAAGAGAGCCTCGGATATAAGAAAGGCGGAAGCAAAGGAACCAACCGGCACGATCTTATCCTCTTCGAGAATAGAGAGAATAACGGCGATGACGGCGATGCTAAAGACCAGGGCCAGCGCACGGGCGGCGCGGGCCTGGCTCCCTTGCGGTCGCCACAGCAACGTGGCCACTCTGCGCCAGTACGAGGGAGTGCGCCAGGCAGCACTGGGTACAGAACATTGGGTAGCCTCGTGCGAAAGACGCACACTCTGGCGCAACCACACCAGCGACACCCACAGGAATCCGAGCGGGTTTAGCAGGTTAAAGAGATTGTTGGAGGAATAGAAACTATCTTCGCTGGTGCGGAAGAAGTCATAGTAGAACAATTCAAAGCCGTAGCCAGGTCGGTAGAGGTCGAATTTTACTTCAAATCCTATCATCAGGGGCCAGACCACCCCTATGGCCAGCGTGAGCACAAGCATCACATGCGCCTCGCGGCGATAGAGCAACCGCGGGAAGCGATAGGCAAACTGGATTGCCAGGGTGACAGCAATCCAGGAAAAAACAATGCCGCCTATCCAGTAGAGATAGCCACCAACTGGTGCGTAGATGACAGTATGAAAGAGCAGCGATGCCACCAGGAGCATGAGGAACGCCTGCCAGCCAATGAAAAACCAGGTGGCAGGAGACTTTCGGTTCCAGGTGAGGAGGACAATGAGAATAACGACCTGCACGAGAAACGTGGGCACAAAACCCATCGCACCTGGAGAGAGTAGGAAGGTGATTTGATCCATACGTTATGTTTGTTGTTTCTTCTAGCGTTCCAGACCATCTTGAATGTAGCGAGGATTTCATTACAGCACCCGCACCCCGGCCCGCCCGGCGGTGAGTTCGGCCAGCGTGGCCGTGCAGCCCTCAACATTGGTGCGGGGCAATTGTACCACCAGCGTCACATGCTCGGCAAACGTTTCTTGCTCAACCGCGGCGGCCCATTGTACGAGCACCTGGCGGGCCGGGGTGTAGTCGCTGTAGTCCAGACACACCTGCAACGAGCAGGTTTCAACGTATTCCTTGCGGGGCAATATCTCCAGCACGGCCCTGGTTGCGTCGCTGTAGGCCCGCACCAGGCCGCCCGTCCCCAGGAGCGTCCCACCAAAGTAGCGCGTGACCACGACCGTCACATCGCCCAGATCGCTCCCGCGCAGCACCGCCAGCATTGGACGGCCCGCCGTGCCCGAAGGCTCACCATCGTCGCTCATTGCTGCCACCACACTGGCCCCATAGCCAACCAGCGCGGCGTAGGCGTGGTGCGTTGCATCGGGGTAGCGTTCGCGTACCGTTGCAAGAAACGCCCTGGAATCCTCGACCGTGGGGGTGCCGGCTGCGCACCCAATGAAGCGCGAGTTTGAGACACGAATTTCTGTTTCAGCGGGGGCTGCCGGAATGGGGTAGCGTTCTGTGTCAGCCATCAGGCTCACTCCTCAATTGCAGATCAGCGCACCACAAGCGGAAGGTAGAGCGCGTGCGGCTCGATGTCCAGAACCCGAAACACCTGCACCCCGCTGTTATAGTCAGCAACGTAGACCATTTCGCCCACAACAGCGAGATGATGCGCCGTGCCCGGTGTGTCGTGGCTGGCCTGGAGCGTGGGCAGAAGCGGGTCGCTCACATCTACTACCTGAATACCAGCAATGCCCGCGGCGACGTACAGAAAGCCATCGGAAAATGCCACGCTGAGCGCAGTGCCTGGCCGTTCTATCCAGAAGTCGCTCAGGGATACGGGTTGCGCCGGGTCCGAGACATCAACAACCTGCACCTTGCCATCCACGCCTGCATCGGCAAGGTAGACGTGTGAGCCAGAGAGCGCAAGGTCCTGAACGTAGCTATCGTTTGGCAGCAGGATGCTCCCAACAAGCGTCGGGGAGTAGGGGTCGCTCACGTCAATGATGTGCAGGCCAGTTGTATCTGCCACGTATGCCAGGTCGTGCGCCACCCGCAAGGCCAGGGCCGAGTCGGGTGTTGTATAGCGGGCAACAAAGGTCGGGGAGCAGGGTTTGCTCACATCTACAATTTCCACGCCGCTCTGGCCCGCAGCGAGATAGGCCAGCGACCCGACCACCTGGAGATCGGAGACCACCGAGGGTGTCGCATAGTGGCCAGTTCGGGTTATGGGGATGTGCGTGGTGGGGGAGAGGGCCAGCGTGGGCGTATATGGCGGGTAGCTGAGAATGTCCATACCGCTGTGTCCCACAGCAACGTAGATATGTCCACCTGCCGGATGCGCGGCAACGACCGTACCGGTCATCTCTATGCTGCCAAGAAGTGTTGGCGACATTGTGACGTGGGTTGTCATCACAACTGTTGAGGTGACAATCTCCGTTGTGGTAATAATCTCCGTGGGGGTTATCGGCGATGTTGTTGTAATAACCCTGGTCGAGGTTATCAGGGTTGTCGAGATGTCATCGGCACTCACGCCAAGCAGCGACAGCCCGTAGCGGCCCGCCGAAACGAACGCCACCCCGTGCCGAACAGTGATGTTTTCCACACCGTGAAGCGTGGGATAGCTGCTCTGGAGTGTGGGACTGGTCGGGTCGCTCACCTGTAGATGGTGCATCCCCCCCCCCTGCGCCGCCACGTAGGCCTGGCCGGCGGGCCCGACATCCACACTGGCCGCGCCCCCCTCCACGGTGCAGGTACTCAAGAGGCGTGGGTGGTTCGGGTTGCTCACATTGAGAATATGAACCCCACCCATATCCGCAGCAACATAGGCAATCTCACCCACAACTTGCACGGTCATAGCACTGCCGGGCAGCTTGCTGCGGGCCAGCACAGTAGGAGTAATTGAGCTTTGCACATCGAGAGTGTATAATCCATTGCTATCGGCCGCAACATACGCCACATTTTCGACAACCTGCACATCTCGCGCTGTGCCGACCTCGGTTGTCGCGCCGAGCAGCGTCGGGGAATAGGGCTGGCTTACATCGAAAACATGCAGCCCCCCGCCAAAACTGGCGGTGACATAGGCGCGGTTGCCGACAACGTCGAGCGCAGAGGCCGTCGCCAGCGTCGCACTCGAAATTTCTCCCATAAACCAGGGAGCTGAGGGCAACTGCACATTCCAGACCTGCAACCCTCCCTCGGCTCCTTTTGTCCCCACATAGGCAAGAGCGCCCACAACCTGGACATCGGTGGCTGCGCTACTGGTGTCCATATGAGCCACGACAGACAACGCGACATGATTGCTCGTGTCAACAACCTGCACGCCCCCCTCGCCATTGGCGACATACACCAGATTGCCAATGGGAAAGATCTTTTGAATATCATCGGAAAACGAGATATACGCCAGCGGGTCAGTCATATTGCCATCCTCGTCTCCCCCCCCCAGCAGATAGAGCATCAGTGTTCCGCTCTGCCCCACATAGAGGTAGGTGCCATCGTGAGCAAGCGTCCGCACACTCCCCCCGAAGCTATCAACCATTTCCAGCACAATGTAGGGGTCAAACGCGGCAATGTCCCCCGTTGGGCGAGTGCTGGCGGAACTGGCAAAACCGGCTGGTGTACAGACAACCGGCGGGGTGGCTTCCTGCTGGCGCAATGGGGAAATGTGGGAGGGGAGGGCAGATGTTCCCCGTGAGTGCGCGGTGTGGGGGCCGGGCAGCAACGCAAGGGTACAGAGGGCCAGAGCGAGTATTCCCAGAAAAATAGACCTGAACATGATTTTTATCCCCGTGCCCGCGCCCTGCGCCACTGTTCGCGTAGCAAGGCCAGGCCGTTTTTATGGTAGACAAGCCATTCAATGAGCAGCAGGGCCAGGGCCAGGGCCGCCAGCCATCGCCAGAACTCCTGCTTGCCGGCCCGTTCGCGGGTGACAGCCGACTGGAGACCACTGGTTTGCTCCACAGCAAGCTGTGGCTGTGGCTTGATGTTCGATTCGCCTGGCGAGAAGAGGTTGACGGCAAAGCGGGACACGGCCTGCTGCTCCCCATCTTTGAGCAGTTCGACGGTGTAGATCCCCAGGTCGTCGGTATCGGCGTAGAGCAGTTGTCTATTCTGGATGCGGAGTGAGGCTTCTTGAAAGGGGCCACCGCGGCTGCTGAGTTGCGTTCCGTCCGGGCGGGTGAGACGCACCTCGCTTATGGCCGGGTCAACCTGGAGAGCCAGCGGCTGGCCAGGCGCAAGCTGCGTCGCCTCGGCCCCGCTGCCGGGCGACAGGAAGTTGACCAGGTTTGAGAGCAGCAGCGGAAAGGCCACTTGCAGCGGCAGGTCGGACTGGTGCAGGTCGAAGGCCAGCACCGCCAACCGCCGGCCTTCGTATTCCCCCGCCACCAGCAGCGGGGTGCGCTCGCTATCTACCACCGTTCGGGCCCAGAGGCCCGCATCAAGCCGCACTGCCTGGAATACGCTGACTTCGCTCAGGCTGACATTCCGCAGGAGCGGATCGTTGCCCGGCGCGGGGCGCACGAGGGGGAGATCCAGTTTGCCCGTCACAGAAAAAAACGTGCTGCTTTCGGGCGGGGCAATGAAGAAGAGGTTGCCGGGTGGGAGCGTTTGCGGGACAACCCCATCGAAAATCGTGATGGGGACGAGAGACGCGGCGGCTTCATCCCCCTCCTGCTCAATGCTCCAGGTCGGGTCACGCTGGATGATCTCTACGCCGGGCAGGAGACCCAGGCCAGTTTCAAGAAAATAGTTGCCAGACCCGACGAGGCGGACCTGCGTTGTTGTGCCCAGACTGCTTACAGCGCGAGCATGGTTGTCGAGCGGGTGCGCGTCCTCCGTGGTGAGTCGGGCATCCACGGTGGATACCTGCGCGGGAACATCTACAACAATGCTCTGCTCCTGTTCCGGACCAAGCGTCAGGTTGTAGGCATTGAAGATTTCGCCATCGAGAAACACATCCAGGCGGCCCATGCCCACTTCCTCACCATAGTTGATAACCTGGGCAAAGAGCGTCTGTCCCGCGGCGGCGGGCTGCAAGGCCAGCGCACTGATGGCCAGGTTTTCGCTGCTCCGCCCGATGGGAAAGTAGCGCACCGTTGCCGCAACGCTGAGGTCGGTGGGTATGGTGACGTTGCCATCGGAGATGATGGCAATTTCGCTTTGCTCCTCGTGGGCGGCCAGGGCCGAGGCCAGGGTCAGCGGTTGGGCCAGGTCGCTCCCCCCGCCGTGTCGGAGCGAGATGGTGTCAATGGCCTGGTGCAGTTCGCGCCGGTCGTTTGTCGCCGAGGCCGGCACATCCATTGAGGGCCCGCCCGCCGCAATAATCGTGGCCCGCCCGCCATCGGGAAGCTGGTCAACCAGCCGGGTCGCCATCTTCCGCGCTGCTTCCAGGCGATTTGGGGCGACATCGGTTGCCCCCATACTTGCCGAACGGTCTATGATGATAATGAGGTTGCGCCCGCTTATCCCGTGGGTCTTGAAGAAGGGGCGGGCCAGGGCCAGGGCCAGCAGCAGCAAAATGAGCAACTGGAGCAGGAGCAGCAGATTGGGGCGCAGTTTTTGCCAGGGAGTATTGGCCTCCACATCGCGCACCATGCGTCGCCAGAGGAAGGTGGAAGAAACCGCGTGATCGTCGCGGCGCAGCCGGAGCATATAGAGGGCCACAATGAGCGGGCCAATGATAGCCGCGCTGATGAGGGCCAGGGGGGCGAGAAACGACATGGCTTTCTTCCTGCTTTAGAGAAACTGGGCAAACACCTGCTTCAACCGTTCTATGTCATCCAGGTGGTTCTGGTTTGTCTATTCGCTTGCGTATGACTTCCTGGCGTATCATTCTAAAAGAAAAACCATTTCTTCTCTTTCTTCGCCCCTGCCTCCGCCGGGCTAAACGTGTGATCCCACTGCGTTTTGCCACTGTAGAGAGCTTCGACAAACACCGCCTGGAAGAGGTCGGCCCCACGCAGGTCGGCCCCACGCAGGTCGGCTTCGCTCAGCGTTGCCTCGCGCAAACTGGCTTCACAGAGGATGGCGTTGGAGAGATTGACGCGGGCCATCCAGGCCTCGCGCAGTCGGCCCCCGCGCAAGTTGGCTCTGCTCAGGTTGGCAAGCTGGAGATTTGCTTTGTAGAGTGTTGCACGCTGGAGCGAAACGCCGGCAAGGTTTGCTTCGTAGAGAATAGCGTCGGTCATGTTGGTTTCGGTCAGGTCCGTATTGGTCAGGTTCGTGCCGGTCAGGTTTGCCCCGCGCAATGTCGCCTCGCGTAAATCGGTTTTCTCCCTGGTGGTGCCGCTACAATCAACATCAAGCAGGGTAGCATTGCTCAGGTCGGCTCCCCTCAGCGACGCACCACTGAGCCGGGCATTGCTCAGGTTGACATTGGTCAGGATTGCCCGCACAAGCAGGATGCCGTCGAGATTGGCTTGCTGAAGATTGGCCCCATCCAGATTTGCTTCGCTCAGGTCCGCCACAATCTCAACAAAGATCTTGCGCTCATCATTCCAGGTTCGCTCCACGCCACCCAGTTCGGCCTGGCTCAGGTTGGCCTCGTTCAGCATTGCGTCGTACAGGTTGACCCCGCGCATACTGGCCTGGCTCAGGTTGGCCTGGCGCAGGTCGGCCTCACTCAGGTTTGTCACCTGCCCGATCCAGTTTTGCACCTCGTTGTTGACAATGCCGGGCGAGCCGCGCAGGTCGGTGCGGCTCAGGTTTGCACGGCGCAGGTTTGTGCGGTGTAGATTGGCCCCATTCAGCTTTGCCTCTTTGAAATCAAATTCCAGCAAGTCGAGGCCCGACAGATCGGCATTGCTCAGGTCGGCTCCTGTTCCCTGCTCCGCTATGGCTGCTTCCACCTGCTCACGGGTCATTGTTGCCATGACTGTTTCTCCCTCTCCTCTCCTCTGAAATAGTATCAAGCGTTCATTGTGTTCGGACAATCCCTGATTCCTGGGAGCGCAAGCGTCTCGCTTGCCCCGATGCGGGCGCGGTCCCCCCTCCCCCCACCGGAGGGAGAGCAGGTGGGGGGCTGAACGGATTACCTATCAAATGGCCCCTCTCCACGCCTTGCCAGTCCACAGATTTCCTCTACCGCGGCCAGAGCTGCATAGTGTGCGTCGGGATCGCTCCCTTCCAGCCCGCGAGCCTCAAACTCATCCTCATCGAGAACCAGCAGCGTGAGCCGGTCCGCTGAGACAAAGACATCAATCTCCAGATCTTCCGATGCAATCGTTGTTTCCTCAAACACGGCCGGGCGGGAGACATTGCAATACCACCCCTTGAGGCCCCCGGCCTCCGAACGAATTTCATACACATTATACCAGCGTTCAGTATAGAAGTGCTCGTAGAAGTTGTCGCCGGTGTTGAAGACCACATACCCCAGATCGACATCCGGGCGGTTCCAGCGGGCGTGGACCAGGGCGTAGGTGTCGTTGCGCTCCAGCACCGCCGCCTCGTAGGTAACAACTTTGTTTTTCCCTGGCTTGATCAGACGAATGGTGACATTCATGCGCTTGCTCCCCCTTTGTTTCCCCGGTTTTTATCAGGCTTTCCTAACGGACAACCCCCTGTTTCCGCATATGCGTGAGGACAAACTCTTCAATGGGTGTGGAGGTATCGGCAAAGAGGTAGGGTATGCCACGCCCACGGCAGAATGCGGAAACCTCCGCCCGCCAGCTCGCAAGGTTTTCGTGGTAGCGGCGGAGCAGGTCGAGGTCGGCGGTAATCTCGACTGGTGCGCCCCCCTCACTATCAATCAACCGGAAATCCCCCTCAAGTTGCGGGGTTATCTCCTGCGGGGCCAGCACCTGGAGCAATATCGTGTCGAAGGGGCGGGCCGAAAGGGTGCGTAGCCCCTCTTCCCATGTGGGGTCGAGCAGGTCGGAGCAGAGAAGCACCGGGCCAGGCGAGCGGAGGGTGTGGAGAAACGAGCGGCAATTTGTAGCCAGATGACCCCTACCGCCGGGGGAGATTTTTTGCAGGAAATCGAACAGCGGAAACACCCCACGTTTGCCACGCACCCCCGGCAGGCGCGAGACGCTTCCCATTGAAGATGAGGGAGACCCGGTGTCGGGGGAGAGGGAGGTTGCCGGAGGGGAAAAGACCGTCACACTCACGCGGTCCAGGTTGTTGAGCACAATATAGCCAAACGCCCCCGCCACCTGGCGAACATAGTGAAACTTGTTCGGCTCCCCCCAGTCCATCGAACTGCTGGTATCAATGAGGATGTGGACCGTAAGTTCCTCTTCGGCCACAAAGAGTTTGAGGAAAAACCGCTCCAGGCGAGCATAGAGGTTCCAATCAATCTGACGGAAATCATCGCCAGCAACGTAGGGGCGAAAATCGGCAAACTCGACCGAAGCCCCCCGGCGCACGCTGCGCCGCTCCCCCTGCAAATCGCCCATCATAGCCTGCCGTGTCACGAGCTGGAGGCGGTCCAGCTTGCGAAGCAGCGACGCATCGAGAAGCGCGGTCAAAGAAATACTCCCACAATTCTACAGGCTCCATCCAGGGCTACCCGGCTACAGGTATTCGCTCTGCGAGACGCGCCGCCGCCAGTGCTCTTTCAGACCAATGGGCAAATCATCCCGTTTGCTCGTGAGAAAATCCATAATCATGCGGCTAAACGTCATGGAATCTTCCAGGAAGGGAAAATGGTTTGCGCCCGGAAAGACAACCAGTTGATGGGGACGGTGTTTACCCGGTGGCGGTGCATTTCCATCGCTGGCTTCGCCAGCCTCGCTTTCCTCGTCATCCACCGCATCCTCGTCCACCTCGTCTCCCTCATCGTCATCCAGCTCTTTTCGCACCAGAAAGTAGGGGTAGCTCTGAGTATGGTCGGGCGGAACAATCGAATCCTTTTCGCCGTAGACGGCCAGGAGCGGGATGGTTTCGTTGATCTCTTGCAGAGTCGTGAGAAGATCGGTAGATTGGATAGATTGTTGGACGCGCACAAGAACGGTTTCGTTCAAACTCTCCGTATCCTCATAGAGTTCCTGTTGAATTTCGGAGTCGTCAATCGGGATCTGGCGAATGAGCTTTGCCCAGATGCTGGTCGGGTTGCCCGATCCCAACAGACGCGAGAGGGTGCCTCGTTTGGTGACACTGTCAAGGATAGAGCCTTGCAGCGGAGTGGAAACAAGAAGCAGGCGGGTAAAGCGGGCCGGGTGTTCTCTGGCCGCCCGAAGCGCGACCATCCCCCCCAATCCATGCCCGATAAGATTGGCCTTGCTGATCCCCATATCGTCCATAAAATCCAGGAGCATCTGGACATAGGCCTCAATGGAAAGATCGGTTGTCTCGCGCTCTGATTCGCCAAAGCCCCAAAAATCCAGGGCATATGCCCGATAGCCCACAGCAACCTGGTCCATAATAGAGACCCAGTATCGCCACGAGCCAATCCAGCTATGCAGAAAAATGACCGGCTGGCCTCGCCCGAAGACCTCATAATGCACCAGGCGATTATTGAGATATAGTGCGCTCACTCATCAACCTCATCAGCACCAGTTTCCTCGTCATGGGTCAGGGGGATGATAAAGCTAAAGATACTTCCTTTGCCCTGCTCGCTCTTTACCCACATTTCACCGTTATGCTGCTCGACAAGGGACCGGGCGATAGAAAGCCCCAGCCCTGTGCCCCCCACGGACTCGCGCAAGGGGCTATCGGCGCGGTAGAAGGGGCGAAACAACTTATCAAGTTGGTCGGGAGTCATCCCTACTCCCGTATCTTCCACGTCTACCTGGATCATCTGGGCTGGATTGAGCGAAACTCGTATCCACACCTGTCCATCGTTATAGGTATATTTTACCGCATTTGAGAACATGTTGAAGATGACCTGCGTAATCCGCTTTTCGTCGGCACAAACGACTGGAATAGTATCGGGAGTGTCTATTGTCACCGAGATATTTTTTGCCGCGGCTTCCAGGCGCAGCGATTGGTAGACATCGTCAATCACCTCGCGGATGTCAAACTCCGTGTAGTTCAGGTTGATTTTGCCTGATTCGATCCGCGAGATGTCCAGAATATCATTGATCAAATCCATCAGGCGGTTAGAGTTCGTTTTGACTACATCCAGGAAGCTGAGCTGGGTTTCGTTGAGGGGGCCCATTGATTCCATAATTAGCAAATCTATATAGCCACGGATTGAGGTCAGCGGGGTACGCAGCTCATGAGAAACTTTTGAGATAAACTCGCGCTTGGCCTGGTCGGCCTGGATCTCGCGGGTAACATCGCGCAGCACGGCCACATTCCCATAGTTTTGTCCATCAAACCCCACCACAGGCGCAATGTTCATCGCAACCATTTGCGTTGGATGGCAAAATTCAAGCGAGGTGCTATAGGTGGTCTGATTTTCTCGGACACTTTCCAGCCCTTTGAGCAGGGTCTGGTAGAGCAAGGCGGCCCGCTCCTTCTGGGCTTCGGTCGGTTCGTAGGTTGTGAGCGTGTTCATAGGCTGGTTCAGGACATCAATGGCAGGGATATTGAGCATATGTTCGGCGGCCCAATTGACCAGTTCAATCTGTTCATCCTGGTCGAGCACAATAACCCCTTCGGTGAGGCTTTGAAGAATGGCCTGGCTCTTGCTCGTTTCTTCTTTTTGTTGTTCGAGCAAGTCGGCCAGTCTCGTCGCCATTTCCGTAATATAGCCATACAGTTGGGCGTTGTTGATGGCAATGGCCACTTCGTTGGCGATTGTTGCCAGCAAACGAATCTGGGAGTCGGTAAAGTAGCCAATGGTCGGACTGGTCAGAATGAGCACCCCCAGGGTCGAGTCGCCAGTCATCAGGGGGGCGGCGGCAACGGAGCGCACATCGTCGGCGCGGCCTTCTTCCAGCACCCAGCGGGTATCTTTGCGCACATCGCTGATGCAGACCGATTCCTGATTCTGCATCACCCACCCAACCAACCCTTCGCTCTTGCCAAAGGAGATGGGCAACTCGGCACTCTTGACCATCCCACGATCTTGCAGGACGGCGCGGCAGATAAGTTGCCCTGACTGGATTTCTCGCAGCATAATGGAGCCGCGTGCTACCCCCAGGTTGGTTGAAGCCACTTCGAGCGAGCGATGGATGATTTCGTCCAGGTCCAGGATAGAGGTCAGTTCAAGCGTGATGGCGTGGACGGTTTCAAGGTGATCTTTTTCCTGGCGAAGCTGGATGTTGGCCTGTTCAAGTTCCATTGTTCGCTCGGCCACGCTGCGTTCCAGGCTGGTAGCAAAGTCGCTCATCTGGTCGAAGAGGTGGGCATTTTCGAGGGCGATGGCGGCCCAGGATGCGATGGTAGAGAGCAGACGGACTTCGGCGGGACCGTAGATATGGGTGTGGTCATAGTCCTGGATGCCGATGACCCCGATGACCTTGTTTGCTGCTATCATCGGCACACCGAGCCAGGAATGAGGGGGGTTAAACTGGGTGGTAATGTTGCCAAGTTCCTCCCGCAGTTCAATATCCCATTCGCCCGTTTGCAAGTCGAGATCTTGCAGCAAGATAGGCTGGCGTTTGTGGATGACGCGACGGGTCAGGTAGACAATGAAGCGGTAGAGGCCGGGAGAGACCGTTGAGCTATGGCCACCGGCAATGGTTCTTTGTTGGATGCTGGCTTTCTCCATCGTGCGGGTGGTTCCTGCTTCGTAGAAGAGGGGGAAGGTGATTTCTTGTTGGGCATCGTTGTAGAGAGCCATGTAGAAATGGTTGGTATCGAGCAGGCGACTGGTCTGGCGATAGATGAGATTGGGCAATTCATCAATGCGGACGGTTGCGCTGAGGGCCTGGCCGATTTCGTTGAAGGTCGCCAGTTCCTCGATACGGCGTTCGCGCTCCAGGAAGAGGTAGATATTGGAAATAGTGATGGCGACCTGACTGGTGACGGTGGTGAGGAAGCGCAGGTCGTTTTCGTCGAAGGCATAGGGTTGATAGCTCTTGACGCTGATGAAGCCCAGAACTCGCTCATTGGTAATGATGGGAGTGACAAGGAGCGACTGAATCGGGCGCGACTGGGGGTGGCGAATTTTGGAAAGGCCGGAGCGCAGGTCGAAGACGGTGAAGCCGAAGTCTTTGATACCCATCATTTTTCGTTGTTCGTTGGTGTGGATGAGGAGGGGTTGGCGATTGCGGATAACCCACCCGTTTGCATCGTCGCTGAGGGCCGAGGGTTCAAGATAGACACGGCGGCCCTGGTCGTGGCAGACGGGGTAGGAGAGCATCTGAGTCTGTTCGTCGTAGATACCGATGACAGCAGTTCGCATATCTATTGCCTGAGCGAGTTCGTGGTAGAGACGGTCAAGCACAAGTTGAAGATCGAGCGTTGATGAGATGGCACGGCCAATGTCCTTCAGAACCGTTATTTCGCGCAGGCGTCTTTCGCGTTCGCTAAAGAGGCGAGCGTTGGAGATGGCGATGGCGGCCTGGCTGGCAACCGTGGTGAGGAAGCGCAGGTCGTCGGGGGTGTAGGCGTGGGGGCGAATGTTCTGGATGTTGATGATACCCTGGACTTCGTTGCCGAGGATGATAGGAACACCGAGCCAGGAGGCCGGGCGCAGGGAGAGATTGCAGGCAGCGGCAGTCAATTCCTCTTCCTGCTGCGCTCCGCGGGGCATCGTCTCTGTGCCTATTCCCTTGAAACTGAGGATCTCTTCGGTCGTGTTGAGCAAGAGCGGGGCATTCTGGAACAAGACATGATCAACAAGCCCTTTCCCATCTATGGGAATAGTTGTTTCGCTGATGTGGGCGGCGGCTTTGTTGCGGATAATGCGCTGATAGAGGATAGGGGTTTCGCCGGTGGCTCCCACGGTGTAGAGACCGATGAAGGAGTAGGTTGTGTCTATGACTTCGCTGATGCCGCGGTGGAGGTAGAGCAAGGTTTCATCCACGTCGAGCGTGGCGTTGATGGCGGTGCTGATATTGTTGATTGTCGTCAGTTCATTGATGCGGCGTTCGCGTTCCTGAAAGAGGCGTGCGTTTTCGAGCGCAATAGCGGCCTGGCCGGACAGCCCAACCATGAGCATCATCTCATCGGTGGTAAACAGGCGTTCCTCGGTAGTCATCACACTCAGCACGCCAATAATCGTTTCGCGATAGAAGACGGGCACACCCATAAACGAGGTGAGATTGTTTTGTCGGTTGAAACTGGGGTAGTAGGAGCTTCCGTCGCGCTCGACATTTTTGATAACCATCGGGAGTCCGGTCTGAGCAACTTTGCCCGTTAGCCCCTGGCCAACAGGAACTCGCATATTGCGGGCAGTTTCGAGGGGGGCCCCATCCATTGCTGCGGGAATGAGCATATTGTCCTCGTGGATGGTCCAGAGGGCCACCGTGGTCACGCGGAGCTGACGGCTGACAAGGTCCATCAGGTTGTTGAGCACCTCGTCGGGGCGGAGGAGAGAGCCAAGAATGCGGGCCGCTTCGAGAATGGTTGAGAGTTCGCTCACTTTGATCTGGAGCGCACGGGCATTTGATTCGGCCTGCCGGGCCAGGATTGTTGTTTCGACCGTGCTGGCGGCATGGTGAGCAATGGTCTGGCAGAGTTGAAGGCTTTGCTCAGATGGGGGAGCCGCCAGAGCACGCCTGGTGGTCAGCTCAATTGCGCCAATGAGTTTTGCTCGTGCTATCAGCGGAACAATGACTAGCGAATGGACGGGCGCATAGGGCCAGGTTGCTCGCCATTGCGCCGCAAAATCTCCCTGATGGACATTGAGCGCAATGAACGGCCCCCGATGGGTTTCTAACCATTCAACAATAGGGTCATCAGAAAGAGAAGGGGCCGGGAGATGATGCGTGTCGGCAGGAGGGAGACCATACCGTGCTATGCTGACGATATTCCCGCTCTGGTCGTTGTAGATAAGCAGGCGTGCATGGTCGGCCTGGATAATCTGGGCCATCGTGGTGAGAATGGTTGCATAGATCTGTTCGTTTTTCTGCGTCGAGGCTGTGGTCGCGGAGACACGCTGGATGATACGGAGCGGGTCGGACTGGTCTCCTGCCGATAGCTCAGCCCCGGCTTGTTGGGGGCTGAGGGCAGGCGCGGAGGGGGGAGAGACCGCGGCCACGATGGGCCGGTGTTGTCGGAGGTCGGCTGAGGGGTATTTATGATTTCGCTGAAGAGAGAGCAACAGTCCAATTTGCGCCAGGAGGGCCCTGGAAAATGTCTGGTTCTGTTCTATCTCCAGAAGCTCTGCCTGATTGAGCAAAAGGTAGCCCATTTCCTCGCTGCCAAACTGCAAGGGGAGACGGGTCTGCGGGAGCGGGTGTTGCTCCTGCGCACGTTCGGTCGTTTCTTCCTGCATAGTGGGAGATTGTCCCCATTGCGAGTGTGCATACACCTGTCCGTGGTCCACAGCGGCCAGCATTCCCGACGAATCGGGAAAAAGTTGCTGGAGCGTGTCTGTTATCTGTTCCAGAAGAAACGACGTATCGCTGGCTCCAACAGCACGCTGCCCCAGGAGTGCAAGTTGCCCCAGAAGTTCCCATTTTTCTGTTTGAGGTCTTGTGGTTGTGGGGACCATCTGGTCATATTCCTCGTTGCTATGGACCTTGATGCAGGCTTTAGACAAGGGCAATTCTCCGGTATTGTTGCCGATGGCAAACGGTCATTCCCTCTGTCGTAATAAACGGAGCCTGAGTGACTATTCCCCTAATTTTTGCGTTCTCTGCATTTGCAGTGGTTTGGAAGCCAGGAACGCAGCGTGGATGCGAGCCCCCGTTAGCTTGCTGGTTTTGCCCGTCCATAATGCACCAGGCTTTTCTTTCCCTGCTCACGGGCGATGCTGGCAGCCCGCTGGCGGGTTTCCTCAGCCGTTTCGCTCAGTTCACGGATGTCATAGAATGGGCCATCTTGCTCCGTCAGCACTCCGATTGAGAGCGACATCAAGGGTATCTGGCGGGTGTTGCCTTCGTCGTCTATGATTTCGATAAAGCCTTGCCGCCGGTGCTTGTAGTTGTAGTGCAGGCCAATTTCCTCATCAAATCGGGCAATGAGCCGTTCGCAGATGGCGTGGAGATTGTCGGCCAACGAGGTGATGATGAAATCGGGGCCAACCACCATATGACCGAGAAAATCCTCTTCGCTCCCAAGTTCATTGATCGCCTCGTTGAGCAGCATAGCGGTGAATTTCAGCACATCCTCGCTGACGACAGAGCCATAGGACTGGGTAAATGTTTCAAACCCATTGACATGGACAAGGGCGAGGGACCAGCTTTCGGCAGTGAGAAGCGTGCGCAGATGTTCGTTGATAATATCCGCGGTCGGGAGATTTGTCACCGGGTGCGATTGGTTTTTGCGACGGGCTTCTTCAAGCTGATTTTTGACAATGGTATGGACTTCCTCAATGTCGAAAGGTTTGACAATATAATACTGGGCCTGCACTTCGCCAAGCCCCTTGAGGCGGTCCTGCCGTTCACCCCGCGCTGTGAGAAAGATGATAGGGATGTGGCGGGTGCGTGGGCTGGAGCGGAGCGACTTGCCAATATCGTAGCCCTCCATATCGGGCAGGTTGACATCGAGCAGAGCCAGGCTGGGGGGCGTTTTTCGGCAAATATCGAGCGCATCTCTTCCGCGCATGGCGGTAAAGACCTCGTATCCTTGCGAAACAAAGTAAATTTTTAACAGACTTGAGATGTCCGGGGCATCTTCAACAACGAGAATTCTATCCTTACTCACTATGTAGACCTCCTGAATTTCGAGCAATACCTATCGTTTTGTCCATCTTTTCTGGCTCCTTAATTTCTGGCTCCCTTTCTGTCCATTTCTTCTACCACTCTCTTATACTCGTGGCTTGGAATGGTGTTTTTTCATGTCCCTATGGTCGTTGCTCGGAATGGTGTTTTCCAATTCCTTGATCGTTGCAGTTCGAGATGGGCGTTGGTGTACTGATGAACGGTTATTTTCGTTGGTATTTTCGCTCTCTTGCCGATGGTTGGTCGCATCCTGCCCATCGGGTTCTTGCTGTTCTCCCTCTACGAGGTTGGGCCAGTAATAAAAGGTGCGTCGTGGCTCTCCGGTCTCCTGGTCAATATCTTCCGGTCCCCCTCCGGGAACATTCTTATTGATCAGCCCTTCCCTGTCATTATATACGATAGTAACGTTGGAGCCAATGGTGCGACCAGGGTAGACAACGAAGCCACTGCCAATTTTGCAGTTGTGCCCCACGGCGGAGCCGAGCACGGGGAGACCGGTCGAAACAAGTTCGCCGTCGTTGTTCATCGTACGGATAAGCTGTTTGCCCGGGTCGTCGGAGAGGTTGAAATCTGTAAAGACGCTGTTGGCCCCAAGAAACGTGTTTCGCCCGACAACGCCAAGTTGTACGCAGGTATTCTGGGCCAGCATGCAGTTCTCCATAAGGGAACTCATAAAGATGGCGGCATTGAAGGCCAGAAAGGTGCGGTCACTGATGACGCTGAGCATAATCTGGCTTCCCTGCATAATGTTGACATTACTCCCGATGAGGCTGTTGGTGATAACCACCCCGGGACCGATATAAACATTGTCGCCTATCGTTGTCGGCCCGTGGATGATGGCGGTAGGGTCTATGGAGCAATTTTTGCCTACCTTCACGAGCGATTTGCTGGCGAGAAAGTGGTTGCGCCATTTTTCCTCAAAGGGGTTGATCCGTTCGAGGAAGGCGGTGAAGACAAGGTTCAGCTTTTTGCCGAAGTATTTCCAATCCTGGGCGTTCCATTTGGTGATACGCCGGATGCTACAGCGGTCCATTTCGTATTCGGCCTGGCTGGCCTGCGCAAAGAGGCCCATCGTGATATTGGCCAGGAAGAGATGGACCCAGTGTTCGATAGAGAGAAAAGCGCGGAGAGGAATCTGGAAAACCAGGTCTCCCTGTTTTGCCATATAGCGCGGGACGCTATAGTAGCCCATTTCGCGGGCTTCTGTCTCGATGACAAGCGGCTGAGGCGGGGCCAGGGGGCCGGGGGGATAGTAGTAGAGGTCGGCAACGTAGTAGCTCACTTTTTTGGTCTGCTCACCCTCGCGGGGGGGGTATTCTTGCAGATGGATATTCTTTTGCAGCGGGAGTGCATGGGTTTTGATGGCACGGTCATTTTTGCGAAAGGCGATTTGACACGGCTTGCCACTGGCCCTGGCCTGGGTAATAAAAGTTTCTATCAGGTGTTCGTTGAAGAAGAGGTTGTCTTTGTGGACCAGCAACTCTTCTTCACAGACTTCCGGGAGATCGTGCAAGGACTGTATCTCCTTTGCCCCTTTGCAATAGGGAGAGAGGAGATCGCGCTGGCGGAGCCAGAGAGGTTTGTTGAGGATGCGGAGTTCGCGTGCAGGCTCACCAAAGGGTTGGATAGTTGTTTTGTCCTGAATTATCATGCGTTTCATTGAACAGCCTCTTTCTTTTTCCTTAAATAGCTGGTTTTTTCAAAACAGTGAGATGTTCCCTTTTCTCAGGTCGCTTCAGGGCGCATCCCTGCGGATACGTACAGATGTGTTGTCTTTGCTTTTTGCGTTGGTGTGTTTCACTGGCTGTCTTTACTATAGCCGATAGCGTTGGTCCAGGACAATATAAGGAGATTACGTTCGGGTTACACCGCTCCTCGTATATGTTTGATAGGTTGTTTGTGTGTATTGTACCATATGGTCTGTTCTTATTGGGTAGGTTGTTGCCAGGTTGCAAGAGTGAGAGAGAGATTGTTGAGGGTTTGCTGGTCAATGGGGGTGCGAATAGTCTGGATGGCCGTGCTGAGAATGGTCATCTGGTGTGGTGTCGGGGGACTGGTAGCCAATTTCAGCATGGCAAGCAGGATGTTGAGGTAGGTTGGGATATAGTCATCGGGAGGATATGATTGCTCGGCAAGGGTTTTTATCTCGGTTTCTATCTGACTGCGGGCGTTGTCCCAGGAGATGAGGTCGGGCATATCTTGCACAACATCCAGGAGGCGCAGGCAACGGTTGACGGGCGTGCTACGGGAGGGAGTAGCGAGCTGGTTTGCCGCTTCGTCTGACGGGGGGGGGGCACTGGCGGCTGTGGGGAGGGCACGATGAGCCTGGGGGTCGGTCTTTCTCTCAGGATCTCGCATTTTGCGCTGGGCAGCTTCGATATGAGCAATGAGGCCTGGCAACCCCTGGCGAAGCATATCGTCAATTTCGTGAGCATAGCCTATCCACGCCCCTAGCAACATATTGGAGAGATCGGGTATTTCGCGTTGTCGCCCGGCGAGACTGGCGATAGTAACAGTTCGTTCGAGGACAGTGGGGTATTGCCCGCGGATGACATGGACAATGCCACTGTCTATGGCCAGGATGATACCCGCATGTTTGGCAATATCAGGGGTGAGGGAACGGGCGCGGTGCGAGGAGATGTCAAGCTCAAACTGGAGCATCGCGTTGTAGGCTTCTGGTTCGGCGGGGTCGCCATCGTAGCCGATAACACCAGCCGATTCAATTGTGCAGTGCAGACGGTTCTGGGGGTGGGCTTTGTTATGTTCTTCAAGGATACGCCGGAGAAGGGCCGCGGCCATGGGGGAGCGGCCGGTGTTGGCTCCGCCGACAACAAGTATAGTTATGTTGGTTGGCATAGGTTACTAGCTCACTCGTAAAAAACCCGTTGCTGGAAGCAGTATATCATAATTCTGACCGCTTTTTGCGAGGGGGAAAACGGCTCTCCGAAGGGCGTATTTTCCTTTAGAATGCGCCAGGCGGTTGACAAACAGGGAAGAATCTGGTAGGGTAAAGATGTGGAATTGGTGAGAAACGAAGAGAGGGGGGATTGGTATGGAATCTCCTATAACGGAAAAAACAATCGGTTCATTTCTGGATATACTGGCTTCTGATGCACCAACCCCTGGCGGGGGGAGTGTCGCTGCTCTTACGGGGGCAATGGCTGCTGGTCTGATCAGTATGGTGTGCTCCATTATGCTGAAGAAGAAGAAGTTGCCAGAAGAGGATGCCCACGAGTTTCGGACGGTGTATAACCGGGCCGAGGAACTGCGCAACGAGCTACAGCGGTTGGCACAGCAGGATGTTGTCATTTTTGAGCGGCTTTCGGCGGCATACAAGTTGCCGCGCACAACCGAGGCGGATGCTTCGGCACGACAGGCTGCCATTCAAAAGATTACCCGCGAGGCTGCAGAGATCCCGCTGGCGATGGCCCATTATGCCTCTGCGATCTTTCCGCTCTGCACGGCCATTGTGAATCGGTGTAGCCGGTTGCTGGTGAGCGATGTGGGGGTAGGAGCCGTCCTGGCCCGTTCAACCGTCCAGACGGCCCTGTTGAACGTTGAGATCAACCTGACAAGTCTGGAAGACCAGCTATTTGTACGGCGCGTTCGGGCCCAGATGGGCGATCTGACCGTAGGGCTGAGCGAAGAGACCGCCGGGATTGTTGATATTGTGCGGGAGCGAATGAATCCGTAGACTGCTGTAGACGGCTCAGGGCAGGAATGGAGCGGTAGTACCCGGTAGTGTATAGAAATAAAGAGGGCAGGGGGCCTGGGTGAATGCAAGGGGGGTGGTATGGGAGCAGGATTGCTTGATGGTCGAAGCGTGAGCAAAGCATTGCAAGGCGAGGTGGCGGCAGAGGTTGAAGATTTTGTCGGACGATACGGCGTTGTTCCTTCTCTGGCTGTGGTTCAGGTGCAGGGGGATGAGGCTTCCGAACGGTATAGCCGCGCTATCCACAAACGATGTGATGCTGTCGGGATGAAGATGCTCCTGGAAGGACTGGCCCCCGATGTGTCGCAAGAGGTGTTGAACAGGCATATTCAGACGTTGAGTGGCGATACGTTGGTGCATGGGATATTGTTGCAGATGCCGCTCCCGGCGGGGTTGTCGGCCGAAGAAGCGGTTTTTCATCTCGACTATCGGAAGGATGTGGATGGCTCGCACCCGATGAATGCGGGGTTGCTGGCGCAGGGTCGGCCTGCCCTGGTGCCGGGTACGCCAGCCGGTGGGATGGAACTGCTGCGACGATATGGTATTGCCATGGAGGGACGGCGTGTTGCTGTCGTGGGGCGCAGTGCTGTTGTGGGCCGTCCAATGGCCGCGCTCCTGTTGCAGGCCCATGCGACCGTGACCATTTGCCACTCGCGGACCGTTGATCTGGGGGGGGTACTGCGAGAGCAGGATATTGTTGTTGTAGCGGCAGGGCGGCCTGGCCTGGTGACAGGCGAGATGATCCGGCCGGGGGCAACCGTGGTTGATTTTGGGATCAACGTGCTTGATGATGGCAGCATGTCTGGGGATGTGGATTTTGCAAGCGCAAGCGAAGTGGCGGGAGCGATTACCCCCGTGCCGGGTGGGACAGGTCCTATGACCAATGTTATGCTGCTCCGTAATGTGCTGCGAGCAGCACGGTTGCAGGTTGAAAAAGAGCAAACAGCATCCAGGTAAGCGTAAGAGGCAAGGGGGTGCAGCCAGGGTGAAGGTGCTGGTTCTTGGAAACGACGGGCGAGCGCATGCGCTGGTCTGGAAGCTGTTTAATAGCAGCCAGACCAGCGAGGTGCTTTGTGCACCGGGCAACGGCGGAACACAGCAACTTGCGCCTCAGCTTGATCTCGATCTGGGAAATGCGGCCGAGATTGTCCGCTGGTCGTTTGAGGAAGGGGTAGGGTTTATTGTTCCTGCTTCCGATGAGCCACTACGGGCCGGGTTGGTGGACGAGGCGATAGCCTTTCATACCGACGTGTGTGGTCCCCCACAACAAACGCTCCGGCTTGGAGAGAGCCGCTGCTATGCCAAAGAGTTTTTGCTGCGCTACAAGCTACCCACAGCACAGGGGCGCGTTTTTGCAGACCGGGCAACAGCCGAACGCTACCTTGTGGCGCAACCGCTGCCGGTCGTGGTGAAGGCGGACAACCGCACCATTGCAAGCGACATTTACCACGACCGCTACGCAGCGTTGCAGGCAATGAATGAACTGTTTGCCACGCGCCCGCTTGATGGAAGCAATGATGGGGTGGTTATCGAAACGTTTTTGCCCGGCTTCCGCATCTCTATCTCTGCCATCACCGATGGAAAAACAACGCTTCCCCTGTTGCCAACACGGGTGTATGACCGCTTGCAGGAAGGCGACCGGGGCACGCTCGCGGCAGGGATGGGGGCCCATACAAGCACTTCGACCTATGCAAACAAGCTGACGGTCTATCTCAAGCAACATGTGCTTGAACCACTTGTCGCTGCGCTGGAGCGCGAAGGCTTGCCCTACCGCGGTATTCTGGGCGTAGATTGCATCATTACGGAGAAGGGCCCGCGTATCAATGCGTTGCGTTGTGAGATGCGCGACCAGGAGGCCCAGGTCGTTTTGCCACGTCTGGAAGATGATTTGATGCCGCTGCTCAGGGCTTCGCTGATAGGCCAGCTCGACCAGCTCCCCCCACCGGTCTGGAAAGACGAAGTCAGCGTTGGCATTGCCCTTGTGACGGAGGGGTATCCGCACAATTTCCCAGCCGATACGCCAATTGATGGATTGACCGGACTTGATCCGGGGGTGCTGGTGTTTCACGACCAGACCTACAGCCCCTATGGGATGCGCTACCAGCCCTCGGCTTCCCCCCAGGCGGCCTCGGCTCTTGCGACGGTGGCGGGAGCAGGCAATCAGCCGGCGACGTTTACCACAACGGGGGGACACATCCTGACCGTGGTAGCAACGGCGGCAACGCTCAACGGGGCCCGCGGAAAAGCTATCCTCAATGCCGAGCGAATCACCTTCGCCGGGCGATATTTCCGCTCTGACATTGGTCAAAAAGAGTTTGTCTGAAAACCCTTCACGTTCGCTACGGTTCAGAAACTGGCCTGGGGGAAACCCGCTCCCTGTGCTCGCCCTCTATACCGCGATCACGCTCTATCTCCTTTCGCCCGTGCTGCCGGTGTTCAATCGGGCCATTGCTGGCGACTGGCGAGCCACGATTGACGGGTGGCAGAATGTGTGGGGGATCTGGTGGGTGGGTCACGCTCTCGCCACGGGGCAAAACCCCTTTTTTACCCCGCTGCTTTTTCACCCCGATGGAGCCTCCCTCTACTTCCAGACGTTGAACATGACCAATGGGTTGCTCACCCTGCCGGTGCAATGGCTGTGGGGGCCGCTTGCTGCCTACAATGCGGCTATTCTGCTTGGTTTTGTGCTCACTGGCTACGGGGCCTATCTTCTGACCCGTTCGCTGGTTGGCCATCGTGGGGCGGCGGTGCTGGCCGGGGCAATCTACACCTTCTGTCCCTTCCATCTGCTCAAGTTCTGGGAAGGACAGCTTGAGTGGGTCACGCTGCAATGGATTCCCTTTTTCCTGCTTTTTTTGCTCCGTGCGTTCGACAGTGGGCGGCTGCGCTGGCGATTGCTGGCGGCCCTCTTCCTGGTGCTGGTTTCGCTGACAAGCTGGTATGGGTCCCTCTTCTCTCTCATTGCCACTGGTCTGATTGTGCTTCTCCGGCTCCCCGCGGCGTGGCAACGGGGCCACTGGCAGCGCGACCTGGTGACGCTGCTTGTTGTCGTGGGGGGGGGCGGACTCTTGCTCCTGCCGGTGTTGCTGCCCGCATTGCACGAAGCGCAGGGGTGCTACCGCTGGGGGGTGGACCGCACCCCGCGAGCCGCGGACGCGCTGGACATATTGTTGCCGAGCGACCTGCACCCGCTGTGGGGAGAGACGGTGCGACGCTGGAATGGGCATATTCGCAACACGAAGGGGGGTGGGACTGGAACATTGCCCACGGCTACAGTGTGCTTGTGCTGGCTGTTGTGGGAAGTGTGGCTTACTGGCGACAGGTATGGAGGTGGGTTGTCCTCGTTCTGCTCCTCTCAACGCTGTTGCCCGGTCCGGTACTCACGGTTGCCGGCCTCAATACCGGCGTGCCGATGCCCTATGCCCTCTTCGACCTTTTTCCCATTCTGGGAACGCTCCGCCGCCCGAACCATATTGTTGTTATCTCGTTTCTTTTTGTAGCAGTGTTGGCAGCCTATGGGGTGCGATGGTTGCTCTCGCGGGGGGGGGGGGCGGGCGGGCCGTGGTTGTGCTCATGGTGTGTTTGCTCGTTGTTGAATATGCGGTTGTGCCCCCCCCGCGTATTCCGCTGCATATCCACCCGGTGGTGTATCAGCTTCGGGGGAATGGCAAGCAGGACGGGGCCGTATTGCAGCTCAAAGATGGCAACTACGACACCTCGCCAATGCGAAACCAGATGATCCACCATCGCCCCATCGTGGGGGGATACCTGGCCCGCAACCCGTGCTACCCCTTTACCGAGTATGTGCCGGGCGTAGTGGACCTCCGCCATCTCTACTCATATGAGCCACCCGACAACGATATTGTCCCTCACAATGCAGAGCGACGGCGGCAGGCTCTCAGTTTCTACCGCGTGCGGACGCTGCTCATTCCCCAAACACCGAAGACGGCCCCGATTGTGCAGCGGCGGGTAGCGGCGGTGTTGCCGGGGTTGTCCCCATCCTACCGTGATAGCGAGGTTGTGGTCTACGATATTCCTCCGGTTGCGGAGCCGCGCCCATTTTTCTACCTACGCTCCGGGTGGTATTCGCCCGAATATCAGCAGCAGCGGGTGTGGCGATGGATGCAGGGGCAGGCGATAATCCAGCTTGTCAACCCGACCGATGCGCCTCGTCCTGTTGTGCTTACAATGGCAATAGAGAGCTATGGGCAAACACGCCCCCTCACGCTTGCGCTTGCCCCGGCGGGATCTTCTGGCACCCGACAGTTCATTGCATCGAATCTGGCCATTTCGCCGGCCCGCCGGCTCTTTCGTCTGCCGCTGGTGCTGCCACCCGGCGAGCACACCCTGCACCTGAGTAGTCCAGCAGAGCGGGAGCAAGCATCGCCACACCGAAGCCTGAGCCTGGCATTTACCCGGATCGAGGTAGGAGGTGATAGGTGATAGGGAGCAGGGGAGAGGGGAGAGGGGAGAGGTGGGGGTGGCGACTGGCCATTGTGCTGGTGTTTGCGGCCAGTGCTGTGCTGCTGCTGGCTGCGCTCTCACGCCCCACGGTGCAAACAGTGCAGGCCGGAGCCTACCGCGATTGGGACACACTGCGGGGATGGTATAGTCCGCAACCGATGGCGGGAACGTCGGGCCGCTGGAGCACAGAACAGGCGCGGCTTGTCTTTGCGCCACAGGGAGCGGGGACGGCAGTTTTGCAACTACGGCTTGTTGCGCCCGACCCGCCCGGCACCCTCGCCAGCGTCCGCCTGACCAGTGGTACGTCCGCGTTGTTGCTGCAATTTGCCGTGGCCCCACAGCCGCGGCTCTATTGTGTGCTGGTACCGCTGCCACCCGGCGGGGGGGAGAGCCGGTTTGTGCTCGAAAGTTCGCTCCAGGTGGCCCCCTTACCCGCCTACCCCCAGGGTATCGGCGTGGGCGTGACAGAAGCACAGGTACGCGGGCCGCTCACGCCTGGCGTGCCGCTCCCGTTGCTGCTCAGTGCGATTGTAGGGGCGGGGATGCTGGCTTTGCTCGTTGTGTGGGGCGTGCCCGACTTCGGTAGGGGTTGGCTGGCCGGGCCGGCGGTGCTGCTTTGCTTCAGTGTGCTGGTGTGGTTCGAGCCGCTGGAGCGGGCAACGGTTTTTTCGCTAATGTTTCTCTTTCCCTGGATAATGGGAGGACTATCTCTCTTCATCGGGGTTATTGCGCTTGTGGGGATGACAGAGCGGACGCAGCAGTGGGTTGTGCCGGGTCTGGTGCTGCTCGGTGCGGCGGTGCTACGGTTCTGGGGGCTGAACTGGGACGATGGCTTCGGCTTTCATACCGATGAGGGCAAGTTCAATGAATTTTCGCGTGAATTGCACCCACCCTGGCACCCGAACTTTTTCAACAAGGGAGCCTTGCTGCTCTACCTCTACCGCGCCATCGCCGAACTGCTGGCAGCTGCCGGACAACCCCACTGGCTCCACGACCCTGGCCAGTTCGCGCTCATTGGGCGGGGGCTGTCGGCAGGGGCAAGTCTGCTCACGGTGCTGCTCGTCCTGCTCATCGGGTGGCGGTCCTATCGCTACGGTGTGGGGATGTGGGCAATGCTGCTGCTTTCCGGCGTGGTGCTGGCCATTCAGCATGCCCATTTTGGCACAACAGACTCGCTGCTAACGCTGGAACTCCTGCTGCTCACGGCCCTCTGTTTGCACTACCTGCACCGCGGCGGGTGGCTGAGTATGGCGGGGGCGGGGGTGGTGCTTGGGCTGAGCGTGGACACCAAGATGACAGCGGTGCTTTTTGTCTTCTGGCCTCTCTTTGCTCTCCTGTTGCGGGTGCGGCAGCAAGGGGGGGGATGGAGGGAACTCGTTCGCGTGCTGCTGCGCCACGGGAGCATACTGGCGGGGGCGGCCCTTGTGGCCTGCTTTGTCGGGTCGCCCTACTACTTCCTCGACTGGCGCGGGTTGCTCCACAGTATGCAGGTTGAGGCCGCCGTTGTCACTGCCGGGCGGGCCGACTATACCAACCAGTTCATCGGCACCATTCCCTACCTCTACCAGCTTTACAATGCACTGGTAACGATGGGCCCGCCGCTTGTGCTGCTCGGCCTGGCCGGTAGTGGCTCTCTGCTTGTTCGTGGCCTGCGGGGGCGGGGAGCGACTGATCTATTGCTGGTTGTTGGTCCCACGCTCTACCTGCTCCTCATCGGGCGGATGTATGCGAAATATACCCGCTATCTCCTGCCCCTGCTGCCCTTCCTGTGTCTCTACGGGGGGGTGCTGCTGGATGCGCTGTGGCGGCGGGGCGGCTGGCAACGCTGGCTTTCTCAACTGGCCGGTGGGGGGGGGGTTGTGCTCACAGCAGGGTATGGGATACTCTTTGCCGTGGGAGTCTATGGTCAACCCGACCCGCGGCTCGTGGCGAGCGCGTGGGTGTATCAGCATGTGGAGCGGGAAAGCGTGCTGCTCTATGATGAGGTGTTCTCGCGGCAACGGTTGCCTGTTGCGATGGAAGAGCCAGAGAACCCGTTGGCTATGACGTTTCGCCGCACGCTCTACGACCGGCGCAAGCTGCGGGTATACGATGCGGAGCGCAACCGCTCCCCGGACTACTACGCGGAGATGCTGCCGCGGGGCGACTACATCATCCTGTCCAGCCGTAGTCAGCATGGCACGTTTCGGCGGCTCCCCGAACGGTTCCCGGTTCAATCCTGCTTCTATCGGTTGCTCTTTGCCGAACAACTCGGCTATGTGCTGGTGAAGGAGTGGAGCCGCGGGCCACGCCTGGGTACCTGGCGGATAGATGCACCCGATGACCCGTGGCTGGAAGAGACGGTTCAGATTTTCGACCACCCGACCGTGTTTCTTTTTGCCCGCAGGGAGCATCTCGACGCAGCGACGATTGTGCAAACATTCCGGAATACCTGCCCCGTACTCTCACCCCCGTAAGAATGATTTATCTATGAGAAATGGGAAAAAGCAGGGAAAAAGCAATGTATGTTTGTCAATAGTTTTAGATTACAATTTTGTATATACGAACTCAAGGTTTCTTGATATTTCAGAAACTCTTTTAGTCCGGCATGTTATATGGTAGAATGAGCGTAACGTCAGTATATGGGATATGGTAGCTTGAGGCTTTGCCTGTTGTCTCTGGCTGTACAACGCAGGGATCATGCGTCAAACATAGCAAAGCGCAGATTGGGGGAAACGGTGTCGCTCAAAGGGTGGTCCTATACAGAAAACCAGCAGCAACCAGAAGAAATCCGCGCAGAAGAGCCACAGGGCGAGGGAGCTATTCCAGCGCATACGGGTATGCTCCTGGATGAACCGCGCTCGGAACTGGCGGGGGGCGTGTCTGCCGGTAATCATCAGGTCGGACAAAAAGAGTCCGCCAACCATCGTCCTCTTGGAGGCATCGTCCTGTTTCTACTACGAAGTTTGCTCCTGTTCTGCATCCTGTTTGTGGCGGCCACAGGAGGGGTGCTCTCCTGGTTTGACCATCGCTTTGAGGGACAGATCTCTCCCAACATTACCATCCGCGGGGTGCCTGTTGGGGAGATGCGCGCAGAAGAAGCCCGTGGAACACTGCACAATGCTTACGCACCCTATTTGAAACAACCACTCACGCTGACCTACAATGAGCGGACCTGGACACCCACGCTGCAAGAACTTGGTGTCCACGTGAACATTGACGAAGCCATACAGCAAGCAATGGGCGCGGGCCGTCATCATGGGTATGTCGAAAACTTGCGCGAAATTGTTGCCGTGTGGCAAAACGGACTGGAAGTTCCCCTCGGTCTGACCGTCAATCAGGAAACACTCCAGCAATATGTTCTGCACATCAGTACAGAGGTGAACCACCCTGCCACCGACGCGCAGGTAGCCTTTGATGGCGAGACGACAAGAACGGTTTCCGCAGTATCAGGGCGACAGGTGCAGGTCAATGAGATGGTCCACGATATAACTTCTGCATTGCAGACGCTTGAGCCACAGCAGTTGCCGCTCCGAACAATTCCCTTGCTACCGCTCCTGAACGACAAAGAGGCTGTCAGGGCCCGCCAGGCCATCGGTGCAATCCTCCGTGCCCCCCTGACGCTCAAGGCTACAAGTGAGGGCGAGGAGCGCGAGTGGGTGT
Organism: Chloroflexaceae bacterium; assembly: GCA_034436975.1. GTDB lineage: Bacteria > Chloroflexota > Chloroflexia > Chloroflexales > Chloroflexaceae > JAAUSY01. The sequence goes on along the minus strand of DAOTUE010000215.1, from coordinate 24,226 downwards.
GGAGCGTGCCCGAACTGGGCCAGCTTGTGCAGGTGTATCGCACTGCTACGAAAGAACCAGGAGAGGACCAGTTCATTGTCACGCTTGATGAACACGAAATCTACCGCCGGGTGTCTGAGATTGCTGAGGAAACGGTGAGTGGGGTTGTCTATCCACGGGTAGACTGGAATGGCGGCGACCTGAAGATTATCCGCGAGGGCGAGCCGGGCCGCCGTGTGGATGAAGATCTGGCAACTACCCTGACCCTGGCAACGCTCTACTCCTCAGACCGGCGCGTTGTTCAACTCCCCTTTCGCAAGGCCAATCCGCCCGTTACAGCCGACAACCTGCATATGCTTGGTATTACCGAGTTACTTGGGGTAGGACGCAGCGATTTTACTGGCTCCGAAGCCTATCGTATCACCAACATCAAGGCAGGGATGCGGCAATTGCACGGTATTCTTGTTGCGCCGGGCGAGGAGTTTTCGTTCAACGAAAACATCTCTATTTCGCCCCAGACTGGCTATGTTGCAGGCTATGCCATTGTCAGAAACCGCACGCAGCTTGAGTGGGGTGGGGGAATCTGCCAGGATTCTACCACGATGTTTCGTGCGGCTTTCTGGTCGGGCCTGCCTATCCTGGAGCGGTGGGGGCATTCGTTCTACATTAGCTGGTATGACAAATATGGCTATGGGGAATATGGCAACGGTCCGGGCATGGATGCAACGATTTTTACTGGCGGGCGCAACTTTCGCTTTTTGAATGACACCGGCAACTGGATATTGATACAAACCTCTGTGGATGTTTCGCGGGTGCTGGCCGAGGTGCGAATCTATGGAACTGACCCGGGCCGCACGGTGAAGCTGGAGGGTCCACGCATCTTCAATCGCACCCCCCCGCCTGCCGCGCCGGTCTACATTCCCGATGGGAGTTTGCCACCTGGTGCGGTGCGCCGCACCGATACGGCCCGTGGAGGGATGAGTATTGTCTTCACCCGTATCATTGAGGAAGATGGGGTCGAGGTTCGGCGCGATGAATTTCTCACCCGCTTCAAGCCCTGGCCAAATATCTACCTTATCAACCCGGCTAGTCTGGGGCCAGATGGACGGCTACTCCCGACACCAACCCCGACACCGGAGGGCGGCTTGCCACCGGATGGGCAGCCACAGCCAGAGCCGGGGGGCGAGCCGGCTCCGCAGCCACAGCCAGAGCCGGGGGGCGAGCCGGCTCCGCAGCCTCAGCCGCAACCTCAACCAGAGCCTGCCCCTACCCAGGAGATCGAGCCACTGGTGCCGGGCCACGATTGATGGATTGATAATTGCCGTTAGCGGTGGGTGAACTGCGTGAGTAACAGGGTGTGGGGGCCGTCAACGGATGGAGGAAGTTGTATCCCTCCTCGCACCAACGGTAGTCGCGTGCCATCGTGCGGGCGATACACTCCCAGGACCACGCGATACGTTCCCGCGGGCAAGTTGGGCGGGAGCACAATGGGAAGCGGCCCACCGAATTGCTGCCCGGCCTGCCATCGGGCAAAATACCCCTCGTCTATCAGAGCATCTACCTGGGCCACCCGGCGGTCCGCCGCATCCAGCACATGGACAAAGCAGAAGAGACCACCGGGCATATCGGCCTGGACCTCCCACGAGAGGGTTATGGTCAGGCTTGTCGCAGTGCGTTCCTGGCTATAGCCACGCAGATGCAACCCCTCACGATGACTTACCGGCTCTCTCCCCTGCTCTCCGCCTGCAAAGATTGCCCCCACAGGTTTAGTAAAAGGGCGCATTGGCTGGTAGACACGGGCATACTCGATACCATACATTCGCAGCGTGTAGAGCGGTGGGGTCTGGCGCACCTGCGCAAGCGCGGCGGCGTGAGACTCGCGCTGCACCCCACGTACATAGAGCACGGCATAGCTGGCCGGTTTTTCCAGCGTTATCTCATTCAGCTCAACAACACGCACCGGCACAAACGGCTCCAGCGTGCGCGGGTCCCAGGAGAGCACCGGGCTACGATGAAGATCGGGGCGACCACGTAGCCAGGCCCCCACCTGTTCCATCCCCTCACCCCACCCCACAAGTAGCACCTGTGGTGCGCTTATGCCCCCTCCCACAAGCGGGTTGAAATAGGAGAGGTAGTAGGGGTGATACCACAGATTCGGGAGCAGGAGCAACACAGCAATGAGCAGGAGAGCGAGAGGTCGCGGGGAGACCGCAGGCAAACGAAGCAGTTTTCTTGTCCTGTCGAGCCGCTCCTGCACTGGAGACCAGACACGACGGGCCAGCCGGAGATGGGGCAGAGCAGACAAGCCGGCTGCCGCCAGCACCGTCAGCGCGGGCCAGACAGGCAGCAGGTAGCGGTCAAACTTTTTGGGGAGTATCGTCATCGCCAGGCCAAACAGCAGCACAAATCCCCCCAGTGCAAGGAGCATCCGGCGTTCGTTGCTGTGGTGCTTGATGGCGAGGGGCAGCAAAAACAACCCGACCAGCAAAACAGGTGTGCCGCGCCACAACACCACGACAGGATAGAAGAACGGGCCGGGGTCGGCAACGGGCCGCCCCAGAAAATAGTTGCCCGACTCGTGGGGCTGTGCGCCATTGGCCAGCACCTCGTTCATGACCCGCCCGATAGCCGCGCCCGACTCGACCCACAGGGCGGGCCAGCCAGCAAAAAAGACCAGCACAGCGCACAATAGCCACAGCGCATAGCGCACCACCACATACCAGAGCCAGCGTCTCCCCCTGGCTCCGGGAGCAAGCGCAAGCAGGAGTAGTCCGATCATTGGCAGCAGGACCAGCGACGGGGCTTTAGTGAGGAAGGCAAGCCCGGCGCACACCCCGGAACCTGCCAGCCCCCCCCACCCGGATGTGAGGGGACGTGCTTGCTGCCCATTCCCCTCGGCCAGCAGCAGGAGCAATACGCTCAAACTCATAAACGAGGTCAGCAACCCATCAAGATGCAACAAACGGCTGTGGGCAATGAGGAACGGCGACCACGCCCAGAGCAGTGCAGCGAGAAACGCTGGAGATGGGCGGAGCAGACGACGCAACACCAGGTAGCCCAGGGCTACGGCCAGGCTGGTGGTTGCGGCAATGGGAAGGCGCAGAAGTGCAAGGTAGGCCGCGCTCCCCTTCTCCCACTCCGGGCCCGTGAGGCCAGCAGCAAATGCCACCTTGCGCCCCACTGAGCCAAGCCAGAGCGTGGTCAGTCCGGGGTGCCCGGTGAGGTTTGTCCCGGCCCAGTTTCCCTTTTCCATCGCATCGGAAAAATGCATAACCCGCCAGACCCAGTGGAAACTTTCATCTACAGTAAAGAAATCGTTCAGGCTGAGACAACGGGGGAGCAGGGCCAGCAGTCCAACCAGTATGGCAAGATACCACGGCGGCAGGCTGCGGGAGAGAGAGGAATCCGGATGCCGTGCGGCGGCGGGAACAGGTGTTTCTTCTGTGCTGTTTGTTGGTTGCATGGATGCTATAATACAGCAAGAGAGGGGAAGAGAGCAAGCAGGAACCAACGCGAAAAAAGAGGAAATGATGAATCAAAAGGGAGATTACGAGATTGAACCAGACGGACCCGATACTGCCCTGTCGCTGTGTGAGACAGAACGAGAACCGGTGGCGGAAGCGGGGCGGGACGAACAGCGGTTCCCCATGAGCTACGAAGCATTTCTTGCCTGGTCGGACGAAGATACCCACGCCGAATGGGTCAACGGAGAGGTCATTGTTTTTATGCCACCCGTCACCATCCATCAGCTTATTGCGGGCTTTCTTGCCAGCCTCATCGGGATGTATGCCAATCTCTTCAACCTGGGAACCTTGCTTGCGGCCCCCTTTGAAATGCGCTTGCTCTCCGTGCGATCTTCGCGTGAGCCAGACCTGCTCTTTGTTGCCCAGGAAAACCTGCACCGGCTGAAGCCGGAGCGGCTGGAGGGGCCCGCCGACCTGGTGATAGAGATTGTCTCGCCAAGCAGCGCAACCCGTGACACCAGAGAGAAACTGGCAGACTATGAAACGGCGGGAGTACGCGAATACTGGATCATAGACCCGCGGCCCGCGAAACGGCAGGCGCGGTTTTATCAGCGCACGCCCGATGGGGGGAATGATGGGGTATATCACGAGGTGCGGCCCGACAGCGAAGGGCAGTATCACTCGCTGGTGCTGGCGGGGTTCTGGTTGTGCCCGGCCTGGCTCTGGCAAGAGCCGCTCCCGGACGTTGACCGTGTGCTGGCAGAGGTGTGTGGAGAACAGTATCTCCTACGGTTCGTTGAGAGGCAGAAAGGATTGAGCGAGACGCTGGCTTTCCACATTATTGAAAAAATGCTTGATGCCAAAGGCGAAGCATACGCCCGGCGGTTGCTGGAATACCTGGGGCAGCGAGGATTCTTGCCGGGGGAGAAGAAACACCCTGAGCAGATGGAATGACGTGCGTCCCTTCAGCTATCATCTATACCGTTCCTTTCTCTTTATCCTGTATTATCCATGTGCAGGGTTTGCATAGGTGCTGGCTCGCTCGCGGATATGCTCCAGCGAAAGCAGACCAACAACGGCCTGGTCTTCGAGCACGGCCAGCACCCGTGCGCCCGTGCGAAGCAGGGTAGAAAGGGCATTGCGGAGATCGCTATCGCTGGCGACCGTGGGTTCGCCGTTGCGCTGGTAGTTGTCGGGGAGATCCACCATGACGGAGCGGACGGGAAGCTGGCTCAACTGGCGGAGCATATCATCGGCCCCCACCAGCGTATGCACAAAGGGACTGGCCGGGCGGGTGAGGATATTGAACGGGGTATCATACTGAGCAACGGTGCCCATCTCCATCACCACAATTTTATCGGCCAGGCGCAGAGCTTCCTCAACATCGTGGGTGACAAAGAGGATAGTTTTTTTGAGATGATGCTGCAACCGCACCATCTCATCTTGCAAGCTGGTTCGGGTAATGGCATCAATCGCGCCGAAAGGCTCATCCATAAGCAAAACCTTCGGGTCGCCTGCCAGGGCCCGCGCCAACCCGACCCGCTGCTGCTGCCCGCCCGACAACTGGGCCGGGTAGCGGTTGCGGTATTCATCAGGTGCAAGGTGGATGAGGTCCAGCAGTTCGTCAACGCGCTGGTCGGTTTGCTCGCGGCTCCATCCAAGCAGGCGCGGGACAACCCCGATATTCTGCGCCACGGTCATATGGGGGAATAGCCCGACCTGCTGGATAACGTAGCCAATCTGCTGACGCAACGACGTTACTTTGAACTGCCGGACATCGCTCCCTTCCAGGGAAATCGTTCCCGACGTGGGTTCGTGCAAACGGTTGACCATTTTGAGCAGGGTAGTTTTGCCACAGCCGGAAGGGCCCAGCAGCACAACAAACGAGCCGGCTTCAATCTCCAGAGAGCAATCGGCGACGGCGGGCCGCGGGGTGCCCCGAAACTGTTTGGATACGTTGATAAATTTGATGGCACTCATAACATTTCCACCCTTAATGCGTCAATGGTAACAATGATTGCAGCATGCTGCTTCCGCCCCCTACTCCGCCAGCAACCCCTCCTGAATGAGAAACTCGCGGGCCACCTCGGCTGGCTCACGCTGGTTGCCGCTGACCTCATAGTTCAACCGCTGCATTGCCTCGTTGGTCAGGTGTGGCGCAAGCGCATTGAGCACAGTTGCAATGTCGGGCGAGGCTGCAAGCACATCGGCCCGTACCACCGGCGCAACCTGGTAGGGCGGGAACAGCCCCTTATCATCCTCAAGCACAACGAGATCAAACGCACTGATCTCGCCATCGGTGGCAAACGCAACCGCAACATCGGCCTCCCCATTGACCAACCCCTGGTAGCGTAGCCCTTTGTCCACTGCTTTGTACGATTTAAGAGAAAAGTCGCCATACACCCGTTTCAGTCCTGGCAATCCATCCTCGCGCTCCGGAAACTCATCGGGCCCCACCAGCACCAGCTCACTGGCCCGGGCGACCATAGCGGAAATCGTGGTTATACCCAGTTCGGCGGCCCGCTCCCTGGTCATCGCCAGAGCCTGGGTATTATTCATCGGGGCCGACTCAAGCCAGACCAGGTTAAATTGTTCTTGATAGTTGGTGGAAATTTCTGCATAAACTTCGCCGGCATCGCTCTTTACCGGCAGTTTCAGCACAGTCAGAAGGCCGGTTCCCGTATACTCCGGGTAGAGATCAATCTCTCCGTTGACAATTGCCGTATGGGCCACGGGGGTCCCCCCCAGGCTTCCCTTGTATTCCACCTCAAAGCCAGCATCTTCGAGCAAAAGGCGATACATCTGGCCAAGAATAAATTGCTCGGTGAAATCTTTTGTGCCGACAACAACAGAACCCTGTCCTGCATCCCTCGCTCCCGCTCCCCCATCGGCTGGCTGTGTTTCGCCGCTGCCTGTTTCGTCGCCACAGGCCGCAACAAATACCAGCAGAAACGAAAACAGACTGACCAGCAGAAAAATCCTGCGAACAGGTCGTATCTGAATCATCGAATAAACTCCTGAATTTCTCTTCAATTTCAATCCCTTTCTTCAATCCTCTTCCGTTCTCGCCCCTTGTTCCCTCTCCCCTAACGGGGTGGCTGGAGCACCCGTTGTATCCAGCCCATCAGAATTTCGGCCCCAAGCGCAAGCAAGGCAACGGGGATAGCCCCCACCAGCAAGATAGCGTTGTTGTAGAGCGCAAACCCACGGGTAATGAAAATGCCCAGCCCCCCGCCTCCGATAAACGCAGCCAGCGTTGCACTGGCGATAACCTCGATAGTTGCTGTTCTGATGCCGGCTATTACCACCGGAAGCGCAAGCGGGATCTCAACCTGTTTGAGCACCTGCCAGCGTGTCATCCCCATCCCCAGAGCCGCTTCTTGAATGGCCGGGTTGATGGTGCGGAAGGCTGCATCGGTGTTGATGAGAATAGGGGGCAGGGCCAGAATGGTCAGAGCAATGGCGGCTGATTCAAACGTGAGGCCAAAGTAGGGAATGGAGAGAAACAGAATGACCAGGCTAGGAATAACACGGATTGCGTTGACCCCGTTGATAAGGACCAGGGCCGCACTTTTGGAACGGGCCGTCAATACCCCCAGGGGAATACAGACGATCATACCAATGCCAAGCGCAACCCCGACGAGAAGCACATGCCGCTGGAGGGCGGAAAACACTTCGTCGTGTCGTTCCACCGCATACCGATAGGTTTCGAGAAAAATGCTCATACCGGCCACCGGACCAGGAATATCCCACAGGCACATTGACCGTTATTGCCCTGTTGCAACAACAGGCTAACTGAAACGTTGCAATAATAATAGCTATTCCTGCTCTATCTGTCAAAAGAGTATGGTAATCGTTCATCCCCCCACCTGTCCTCCCCCCGCCGGGGGGAAGGATTGGGAGAGGGGGAGCTTCGCCCACGATCTCAGAAGCGATACTCCTTGTTCTGAAGGATTATATTTATCCCCCCTGAACGATTACGAAGCAAGCGTGCTCAAGCAACAATGGCTCTGATACCCCGTCGGTCTTTCGTTGCAATCCCCAGGGGGCTTTTTTCGTCGAAACTGAGTGACCGGTAGCCTTTGATGACACAGGCCGAGGCAAAACCCTGGACAAAAACATCTACAATAAAGCGGAGATCATCCGGGAGTACCTCTTTTACCCAGACATCCCATTCCGGGTCTCCCCCGTCATCATACTCAACCATATCATAACGCGCTGGTATACCATACATATTGAGGGCATAGCAGCATTCTCCCGCCATATCTTCCTCTGGCAATGTCACCAATACATTCCTGGATTTCATAACAGGCTCCTTAGCGTTGTCGCAGTTGCAAAGATTAAGCTCCCCAAGATCCCCCGGTGCATGCACAAATTATACCAGATTCGCGTCGTTTCTGGTGTTTTGCATTCGTTGGCCCGGTTCTTGCAATACATCCCCTTTAAGGGGACAGACAGAAAAAGGAAAACAACACCATGAACAACGATTTCTTGAAAGCCGATCAAACTGCTGTTGTTGATGCACTTCATCGGCTTATTATAGCAAACGAGCAGAGTGTGGAGTTGTTTCAGGCAATTGCAGCAGTTCTGTCAAATGATTTGCTCCGGGCGATGTTCGCCAGCTATGCCCAACAGCGAACGCAGTTTATCATTGCGCTCAAGGCAGAGATCTATCGCCACAGAAGAAACGGTCTGGCCCAAAGGAGCCAGACCAGCGACGGAAAGCACCAGAAACCTGAAGCAACGTTGCGTAGCCATGGGGAACGAGCTATGCTCCGTGAGAGTATTCAGAATGAGAACCACGTTCTTCAGGCCTATTCTGAGGTCCTACGGAGTCCTCTTCCCGCCGATGTTTTGTGGCTTGTTCATCGGCAATACAAGGAGATTGATCTGGTCTTTGAAAATATCCGTCGGGCCGAAAAGCGACTCGACCATATTCACTGAGAGGGGCTGTTGAAGGCTGATAAAGGGATAATAAGGGATAGGAGGGTTTAAAATTGCTCGGTAGCACTGCAAAAAAACGTTGGTGGGGCGAAGGGGTTGCCTGGCCCCACGTTGTCCCGATTGCGTTACCGAGCGAATATCATATCGTTTAGACCATCACCCCATCGCTCTGGAGATGAACCGACATCTCCGGCTCACGCGCCTGGGGTGGAAGCATCGCGTTGAGCACTTTTTGCATGGCCATCACATGGGCGCAAGTCCCCCAATTGTGGAAGAACGAACAATCACAGCTCCAGTGTCCCTCTTTCAGGGTGATCTCATGATCGCCATTGCCTCCATGAAACCGGGCATTTAATTCAACCATCTCGATACGCTCCGGCTCCTCGGCATAGCGACGAGCCTTCTCGATCTTCCCAATCATATCGGACTGCATACAGCTACCTCCTCATTCGTGTTGCTGGAAGGGGTTTTTTCAATCAGCCTTATAACAAAGCCTTGTTCCAGAAAACTCGACAGTATGAACATTAAGGGGATGTGACTACTCCCAACCCTGATAAAGGCCGGGCTTTCAGGTTCAAAACCCAGGCTGCGTAGCCCCACAGCCATAATGTAGCATTAGTAAGCCTCCGCTAAAGCAAAGGAATCACAATTCGCTGCGACCCACACCACAAGGGGGGGCGCATCAGTATCAAAATAACGGTCCTCATTTGATTTGGATGTGATGCAATCGCTCCGTTCGAGCATGCTCGTATTTGGTATCAGGATACCACTTTTGCCCATCTGATGCAAATGATGCACGCCCGCACCCGTGAGGTGTGGTGGGGATGGTGGGATTTGAACCCACACGCCGTGCGGCACATGCTCCTAAGGCATGCGCGTCTGCCATTTCGCCACATCCCCTCCGGATAGCCAGTATCACCCGGTAGCCAGATAGCACGAGTATAGCATACCCCCACCCCGATTGCAAACCAGTTCGCTATTTCGCTGTACCTGTTCAGAAACCCAGGTATCGCTCCTGGGAACATGAGCATCCTGCCCACCCTGATGCAAGCGAGATGCCTGGCTCTCTGGCTATGGCCAGGTGGCTCGCACCAGCGCAGGCAATACCGCTCCCGACCCGCCGCGCAGGTGGTAGGTTGCAAGCGGAACGTGGGGGGTTGCGTCGAGATTGACCACAACCAGCACGCCCCCCGCACGGTGGGCAATGAAAGGGAGTGAAGCGGCTGGCTGCACCACGCCCGACGTTCCGACCGAAAAGAAGAGATCGCAGTTTGCCGAGGCTTCGTTTGCTGCGTTGAGTGCGTCTGCTGGAAGCGATTCGCCAAACCAGACGACATCGGGCCGGAGCATCTGCCCGGTGTGTGGGCAGTGTGGTGGTACCTCGTCTGTCTCATCCCAGGTTTCCACAATGGTATGGTCGTCGGCCCGCTTTGTGCGGGCAATGTTTCCGTGGAGTTCGATGACCCGGCGGCTGCCGGCCCGCTGGTGCATCCCGTCCACATTCTGGGTAATCAGGGTAAACTGGGAAATATGCTGCTCCATTGTCACCAGCGCATCGTGTCCGGGGTTGGGCCGGGCCTCGGAAACCAGCTTTCGCCGCCAGCTATACCATTCCCATACCAGCTTCGGGTTGCGAGCATAGGCCTGGGGGGTGGCCAGCTCTTCCGGGTTATATTGCGCCCATAGTCCAGTCTGGGCCTCGCGGAAGGTGGGCACGCCACTTTCCGCCGAAGTTCCTGCACCTGTGAGCACGGTGACGCGCCGGGCCTGCCGCAGCTTCTCAATCAGTTGGGGGGGAATAGTAACCTGGTGCTCTTCCATTATTTGCCTCCTGTCTGCTAGAGCCTGGCCCAGTATACCATAAGAACGGGGCTTTATCCGGGCCGCTGCCGGCGTGCCGCTTGACAATTGCCCCCCTCGGTGCCATGATACGCACGGATGCAAGCAAAAGCAAACAGGCTCCAGGCTCAGGGGAGAAGAACAACCATATGGAACAATCAGCGGGAACATTCTCATCAAGGGCGGAACGTATTCTTGGTTATGCCTATGAGCAGGCCGCCCGGCGGGGAGCACAGGAGGTCGAGCCAGAACACATCTTGCTTGGCATTCTGGAACTGAGGGGAAACCCTGCTCGCAAATTGCTCGAATCGCTGCACAAAGACCCGGAGCAAATGGGCCTGGCTCTTGAAGCACGCATCCCCCCGCCACAACCACAACCAGAGACGACGAAAAACACAGCAGAAAAACAAGAAACCGCGCTCTCCCTGAGCGAAGCAAGTCGCCAGATTGTCAACAACGCCACCAGAGAATCTCGTCACCTGGGCCACGCCGAGGTAGAGACCATCCATCTCCTGATGGGGATGCTCTACGAGAGCGAGGGGTTGGCGTGGGAAATTCTGGCCATGAACGAACACCTGACCCTGTACGACCTGCGAATGCATCTTTTGCAGCAGCCGGACCGCCGCTGGCCAGGTCTCTTTGCTGCTGGCGGCAGTGTGCGGATGCGCGCCACCGGAAGTTGGATACGTTCTGCTCTCCCCTTTCTCCCCTTTCTCGTGCTTGTTGGCGTGATGCTGGTGAGCGGCGGTGCTCTCTACGTTGCGGGGGATTCTCCCCTCACGCTCCCGTTGATCCTCGTTTTTGTTGTCAGCGGGTGGATCACGTCGGTCTGCATTCACGAGTTCGGGCATGCGCTGGCGGCCTACATTGGCGGCGACCATTCGGTAAAAGAAGCTGGCTATCTCACCCTCAACCCGCTCAAGTATACAGAGCCAGTGTTTAGCATCCTGTTGCCCGTGCTTTTCCTTTTGCTGGGGGGACTGGGGTTGCCCGGCGGGGCGGTCTACATCCACCCCCACGCTTTGCGGAGTGCGGGCTGGCGCAGTCTGGTTGCTGCAGCCGGCCCGCTTGGAACGAGCATCTTCGGGGTGCTGCTGGCTTCTCCCTTTCTCCTGGGGCTGGTTCCCCGCCTCACCCCCGACAATATAGCCTTCTGGTCGGCCCTCGCCTTTCTTGGTTTCTTGCAGGTCACAGCCCTCTGCTTCAACCTCATCCCCATCCCCCCCCTGGATGGATTCGGTATTCTCGAACCCTATCTCCCCGCAGAAATTACCGCCCAGGTGCGCCAGTATAGCATGCTGCTGTTCGTCCTGTTCCTCATCATCCTCTGGGCGGACAATCCCCTCTCGCAGGCGTTCTGGTCGGAAACCTTTAAGATTGCCCAGGCGGTGGGGTTTCCGCCACACCTGGTGTACCACGGACTAGAGCAATTTCTCATCTGGGAATAGGAAGAAATATAGGCAGGAGGAATCATACAGCATATGGCAAACCTGAGTACCCTACGCAGCACGCTCAACCGTATTGATGGCAAGGGCTACAAAGCCTATAAAGATATTGAAGGGGCCTACGAAGCCGAATCGTTTACGCTGTTTATTGACCATGTGCAGGGCGACCCCTTCGCGACCCCCTCAAAAATTCGGGTTCGGGTGCCGCAGCGCGTGGCAAACCTGCCGGAGCCATTTTTCAATACGCCGGTCCGACGGGTTGCGCTGCAAGATTTTCTGGCACGGCGGGTCCATCGGGCCATCTCCGATATGGTGCAAGGCCGGCGCGGCTCCGGCAAAAGCGGGATGATGAGCATAGATGTGGGGGGGCAGGAGGTGCTCCTGCGCACCGCGGTTGTTGCTGGCCCGCAGTGGGTCGAGGCGCGGCTCCAGGTGGGATTGCCCGCCTCCGGGCGGACAGTTCTGGGGCGGCAGGCTGAGACGATGCTCTGCACCGAACTCCCGAACATTGTAGACCAGAGCCTCCGCTGGCACCGCTTGCCGCAGCAGCAGGCCGAGGAGTTTGTGGCCTGTGTTGAAAACCAGGAGTTTTTGCGAGCACAGCTTCGCAACAAGGGACTGGTGGCGTTTGTTGCCGATGGAGCCATCCTGCCTCGCAAGAGCGGAGCCACCGATGAGCCGCTCCCTGGCCAGGAAGCCGTACCGTTTCGTGCGCCCGATTCGCTCCGCGTCACGCTTGCGCTGGCAAACCCGCTGCCTGGCAAAAACTCGCAGCAGACAAGCATCAGCGGTCTGGGTATCCCCCAGGGAGTAACCCTCATTGTCGGCGGCGGCTATCATGGCAAATCAACCCTGCTCAAGGCATTGGAACGGTGTGTCTACCCTCACATTCCCGGCGATGGGCGCGAGTGGGTTGTCGCCTGCCGCGATGCGGTCAAAATACGGGCCGAGGATGGGCGGCGGGTTGAGCAAGTGGACATCAGTCCATTTATTAGCAACCTGCCCTACCAGCGCAGCACCACCGGCTTTTGCAGCGACGATGCCAGCGGGAGCACCAGTCAGGCCGCCAATATCGTCGAGGCTCTGGAGGTGGGGGCGCGGGTTCTTCTCCTGGACGAGGACACCTCGGCAACCAACTTTATGGTGCGCGATGCGCGGATGCAAGCCCTGGTCCACAAGGAGCATGAGCCGATTACCCCTTTTCTCGACCGCGTGCGTGAACTCTACGAAACAATGGGAGTCTCAACAATTCTTGTAATGGGAGGATCGGGCGACTACTTCGACGTGGCTGATACCGTCATCATGATGCGCGAGTATTACCCCCACAATGTCACCGCCGAAGCGCGGGAGATTGCCCGCACCTACCCCACCCGTCGTGCCGCCGAAACCCGCACCCCTCTGCGCGAACAGACCAGACGTACCCCCCTGCCCGATAGCTTCGACCCCTCACGCGGGAAGCGCGACGTGAAAATTGATGCCCGCGCCCACGACCACATTCTCTATGGCAGCGATACCATTGACTTGCAGTGTGTGGAGCAGATTGTTGATTTGAGCCAGACCCGTGCTATCGGAGCCGCGATCTACCTGGCAACCGAGCGGTTTATGGATGGGCGGGCCACCCTGCGCGAGGTTGTGGAGATGATCGAACAGCTTTTTGACCGGGATGGGCTGGATATGCTCGACCCCTTTCATCGCCACGAGCGACACCCCGGCAACTTTGCCCGTCCGCGCAAGTATGAAATTGCCGCGGCTATCAACCGGCTCCGAACGGTCCGGATGCGTCAGTAGGCAGCAATGGGAGCCACGCACATCAGGAAGCAGGTAAGAGATTACCCGGTAACTTGCTTTTTATACTGCCACCGGGTATTATTCCTTCAGATATGCCATAGCAATGGTGCCAGGCAAGGAGCAAGGAATTAGGATAGGTTTGTATTCCTGAGAAAGGAGAGCGGTATGCAAGCGCGGAAACTTCGGGCGCGTGTCTCCCTGGTCCTCTTCACGACAATGGTCCTCGGCTTTATTCTGGCCTGTGGTGGCCCGGCAAAGGTCGAAGTTGGCGAACTCCAGCTCTACACACATCCAGACGGACTTTTTACTATTGAGGTGCCAGAAAACTGGCAGAGCCAGGATATGAGCAGTGGCAACATGACCCGGGTCATGGTTACGGACCCCAAACAAAACGCGGCCCTGGCCATCGTGATTATTCCTACCGAAGGACGGCAGGTTGACCAGAGCGATTTGCCCGATTTGCTCAAGCAAGATGTGCAATCAGCGTTTGGGGGAGAAGCCAACTTCGTCATGCAGGAGCCATCTCCCCAGGCCGATGGGAGCGTCAGACAACAGTTTACGTATGAGTCACAATCGGGTGACATGACTGCGCCGATGGTCGGCAGTGGTCGCATTCGGCTTGAGGGTTCCAATGTTTTGCTGGTCTACTCTGTTCTCCCCGATAACCAGGCTGAAGAGCTAAATCCCCAGATAGAGACAATGATCAGCAGCTTGAGCGTTGATCGCGGGAGCGAAGTGGCGACACAGCCTACGCCGACGATGGCGGCTATGGCCCCATCCTCCACCCCCAGCGGGAGGATGAGCGGCGAGATGGCAACACCGCCCACACCAACAAGTGCGGCTATGGTCCCCTCCCCGACGAATGGCGATATGGGCGACAGAATGGGCGACAGGGATGAGATGGACGACAGCGGCGCGGAGGGAGGCGGCGGCGAACTGGCCCCCGTTGTAATAGGCTCTCTGGAAACCTACGAACACCCCACCGGGATTTTCTCCATAGATGTGCCAGAAAACTGGAATGAGAATGACCTGAGCAATGAAGGTATGACTCGCGTTTTCTTTACCGGCCCGAAAGAAAATGCGATGGTTGCCGTCATTGTCATTCCCACCGATGGAAGCGTTGTTCAGGAGGACCTGAACGACCTGCTCATCAAAGACATTGACAACACCTTTGGCGACGAGGACAACTTTGCAGCAGGGGAACCGAAAGAGCAAAACGACGGCAGCATCGGGATTGTTTTCACCTACAACACGATGGTTGGCTCGATTGAAGCCGAAATGCTTGGCAATGGCTTTATTCAGCTTGACGGGTCCAATGTCACCTTGCTCTATGTCATCGTTCCGTCCGATCAGTTTGATGATCTGGTCTCCAATACCAACGAAATTATCAATAGCCTGCGTGTTGTGCAGGGCGAGGGTGAGGGCGACGGGGGGAGCGGAGACATCGGTAGCAGTGCACCGGATGGTGCAACGGACGGCGACACGGATAGCGACACGGATGGTGACACCGGTATCTTTGCCAACATGCAAACCTACCAGTACCCTACTGGTCTGTTCAGCCTGGAAATCCCCGCGGCCTGGACCGTCCAGGAAAACGTCAGCTCCGAACTCGTTACCATGATGTGGTTTTCCGAGGCAAGCAATTTTGACGATTTCGCAATGGTTGGCGTTATCCTCGTCAATAGCCCCGTAGAACTCTCGCAGGATGAGATAACGGAACTGCTTGAGGAACAGATTTCCTCTTCTGCCTTCGGGTCGTATGAAGGCTTTGAGATGAGCGAACCTGAACCACAAACTGATGGGAGTATTCTCTTGCCGTTCGGATATGTCGAATCGGGCACCCCCCTGAGCGGGTATGCCTACGGGGAGCAGCGCGGTGATAAATTCTCCGTCCTGATGCTCATTGCTTCCGAAGAGCAGTTTGCCAATCACTGGGAGACAGGCTTCAGCCAGATTGCCAATAGCTACACAATAGATCCTTCTGCCAGTCTGCAATAAATTGAGCCTCGCCTGTACATTGCTTGGAGCCACAGAGAACACAGACGGAGAACACAGAAAGAGAACGTGTTTGAACCTGTGTTCTCTGTGGAATTGTTTCGAGGGTCTCTCGCTTGCCTCTCGGTTACTTCTCGCCTGCCTCTTGCCTCGATGTCGGTTTCCTTCCCCCGTTTCCCCCAACACGCCCCCACCTCTTGAGCAAAACCCACTTTGCCTGGGGAGAGCCTGATCCCTGGCAGCGATAACCAGCAAAACAGCGTTTCTTGGTAATCGTTCACGGTATTTGGGCAATCCCTGATTCCTGGGTACGCAAGCGTCTCGCTTGCCCCGATACGGACGCGCCCCCCACCTGTCCTCCCCCCGTTGGGGGGAGGACAGGTGGGGGGCCTGAACGATTACGTTTCTTGAGCAGAAAGACGCGGTAGACTGATACCATGTTCGCTTGAACACCGGGAAAAACCACAAAGACACAAAGGGAACAAAGGCTTTGTGAAAGGGTTTCCTTTGTGTGCTCTGTGCCTTTGTGGTGAGATTATCTATCCGGATCTGGTATGAGATTCTGAGATTCCCGGATTCCCTATGGGTTCTCTATGGGTTCTGTGGTTGAGGGCAGCACCTGGAAGCATAAACGTCTCGTCTGCACCGGGGCGGGGATGATAACTCGCCATTCCTACAAATATCCCTGAACCAGGTACAGGATTCCAGAAGCAGAATACCACACGGCTTTTGTGGTATGATACAGAAATAGATTTACTGGACTAACGTTGGAACGGATATGTAGATGAATAGGAACCGATTTGTTATCCTGAATCAGGAGGATTTGGAGGAATATGCATACCTATCTCGTTCGTGTCGTTCTCTTGCTCGTTGTCGTCGTTGTGTTGGTGGCGGCTCCCCTCTCCAGTGAGGCGCAGCATGGAGTTCCCGATACCTACCCCCCCTACAAAGCTCGCTACTTCCCAGAGACTGGCCATTCAGCCGTCAACCACTTTCTGGACACCTGGAAAGAAACCCCCAATGCGCTTTTTGTGCTTGGGTATCCCATCTCACAACCTTTTGTTGAGGAAAGTTTCACCAATCCGGGGCAGTATTACCGGGTTCAATACTTCCAGCGGGCCGTGCTCGAAGAGCACCCGGAAAACTACGGCGTAGCTGGAAATGAGTATTATGTGCTTGGGCGGCTGATGGGCAAACTTGCGGCGCAGGGGCGCGAGCAGGAGACAGCCTTTCAGCCAGTGCCCGATCCCGGCAATGGAACCTGGATACCAGAAACGCAGCACACCCTCACAAACTCGCCAGCCCCCTTCCGCACGTTCTGGGAAAACAATGGCGGGGTTTCAGTTTTTGGTTATCCCATCTCCGAGCAGTTTCAAGAGGTCAACCAGGCCGATGGGCAAACCTACTGGGTGCAGTATTTTGAACGCCAGCGCATGGAATGGCACCCGGAGATAGAAGATCCGAATTACCGTATTCTGCTTGGTCTGCTTGGCACCGAGTATAGCGAGAAGCACCACCAGGGGCGCAGCGAATTCAAATTCAAATCACGCGACAACGCGCTCCCGCGGCCCTTCATCTATGGCTACAATGCCACGCTCTACCTGGATGGAGCCGCCTGGCAGGACCGCGAGCGGGCCCTGCAAATTGCCAAAAACTCGCAAATTTACTGGATTCGGCAGCAGGTGGCCTGGAAGGATATTGAGGATGACTCCGGAGCCTACTACTGGGCCGAGCTGGATGATATTGTCGAAGATGTTCACAACGCGGGGATGAAACTGCTCATCACGGTCGTGAAATCGCCCACCTGGTATACGCCCGGCGGTTCGGACGGGTTGCCCGCTCGCGAGCACTTTGGCACATTTGCCCGCTTTATGGGCGCAATGGCCGAACGCTACAAAGGCAAGGTCCAGGCCTACAGTATATGGAATGAGCAGAACCGGGCGTGCGAGAATGGCGGCGATTGCAGCACCGCCGGCGGGTCAGGCGGCTATGTGGCCAATGCCAATTTCTATGTAGATATGCTCGCCACGGCATACCAGGCTATCAAGGCAAAAGACCCGCACGCTATTGTGGTGAGTGGTGCGCCGGCAACCACCGAAACGAACGATCCCAATATCGCCATCAGCGACCTGTCCTTCTTCCGCGACATGCTCTCCCATCCAAACTTCCTTGCCGATGCCATCGGGGTGCATCCGGGCGGACACAACAACCCGCCTGATACGAAGTGGCCTGGCAACCCCGGACCGGCTGGTTGGCAAGATAGCAACGAGTTCTACTTTCGCCGTCTTGAGGATGTCCGCGAGGTCATTGTGGCAAGTGGCAAAGGCGATATGCAGGTATGGGTGACAGAGTTCGGGTGGGCCACGGCAAACAACACTCCCGGCTATGAATATGGCAACAACATAGACTTCAACACCCAGGCCCAGTGGATTGTCCGCGCTTTTCAGATTGGCCGCCACGACTACGCACCCTGGGTGGGGGCGATGTTCTTGTGGAATCTCAACTTTTCCATTGCCTGGCAGGGGGAACACAACAACCCGATGCATGAGCAGGCTTCGTTTAGCGTGCTCAACCCGGATTGGACCCCACGTCCAGCCTGGCACGCTATCCAGTCCATGCCGAAGAAGTGAGATTAGATTCGGTGGGACAGCTTATAGAGAAATCATTCTCAACCTGTCCTATTTTACCTTCTCCCCGCTGCCCCCTCTCCCATTGGGAGAGGGGGCAGCAAGAGCGGCGGGGGGAAGGCAAACCTTCAGAACTTCAACTCAAGCAGTTGCACCCGTGTTGCTTGCAGGCGGTCC
Organism: Chloroflexaceae bacterium; assembly: GCA_034436975.1. Lineage (GTDB taxonomy): Bacteria > Chloroflexota > Chloroflexia > Chloroflexales > Chloroflexaceae > JAAUSY01. Next base: position 5,968 of record DAOTUE010000215.1, on the reverse strand, counting down.
ATAATAATGTGGGCGAACCGCTCCATCAAGAGATAGCCCAGGTCGTGATCTTCATCGCACTTTTGCCGCAGACACTTTCCATCAAAAACCGTCGCCCGCGTCTTATCCAGGGCCCGCGCATCAAAGTTCCACTTGTAGGGGGGGAAGAGCCACGACCACCCGATGACATCACCGGGGTTGACCGTCTGGAGCGTAATAGCCCCGCGTCCGGGGACAAAGGTCTCCACCGTCACTTTGCCGCCGCGGATGACATAGAAGCGGTTGGCCTCTTCTCCCTCGCGGAAGAGAAACTCCCCCGGCCCAAACTGGACATTGGAGGCGCAGCCGGCGATAAGCTGAATGTAGCTCAGCCCCAGTCCCTTGAAAAAGTGGTGCTCTGCCAGAACTTGCTCGATAGTTTGCATTGCTGGTCTCTTTTCAGACACTCAAATAGCTATCGTCGGGAGAAAGGATACCACCAAAGCGATTATCCTCAAACGAATTCAGCTCTTTCATGTAGTTAGCTCGCTCAAAGGCCGCTGGCTCGGCCACAGCCTGGCGGCTCATCCGTCCGCGCATCTGCGAGACCGACTCATATTCGTTTTCTTCCATCCAGTCGCGCAGACTACCGAGAATTTCTGCTCCCCACTCAATGCCATTCTTCAGCAGGGCCGAGGTTGTCATGGCAACGTTTGCGCCAGCCATCATCACCTTGAGCAGGTCTTCGGCAGTGTGGACCCCGCTGGTTGCGGCAAAATCAACATTCCCCACCTGGTTATAGAGAATGGAGATCCAGCGCAGGGGGAGGCGCAGGTCGTTCGAGGTGCTCAAGTTCAGGTTGGGGACAACCTCATCGTTTTCGAGATCGAAGTCGGGTTGATAGAAGCGATTGAAGAGCACCAACCCCTTTGCCCCCGCCTCAACCAGACGGCGAGCGACATTGGGGAGCGCGGTGAAGAATGGGCTAAGTTTTACAGCAACAGGAATCTGCACCTTTGAGCAGACATCGTGAACCAGTGAAACGTAGATGTCTTCCTGCTCTGCGCTGCTCATGGCAGGGTTTGTCACCAGAAAATAGATGTTCAGTTCCAGCGCATCGGCTCCCGCCTGCTCGATCTTCTGGGCATACTCAATCCATCCGCCGCTCGATGTCCCATTCAGGCTCCCGATAACCGGGATACTGACTTCCTTCTTGACATTGGCCAGATCTCGAATGTAGCCTTCTGGCCCGGTGTTGTAGGTTTTGAAATCGGGGTAATAGCTGTTCACTTCGACAAACGTATCTTGCCCCTGGAGAATGTAGTGGGCCAGTTCTCTGCTCTCGTGGTTGATCTGCTCTTCAAACAGCGAGTACATGACAATCGCCGAGAGTCCTGCAGCTTCCATTTTCTGGACTGCCTCGATATTTTTAGAAAGGGGCGAGGCCGAGGCTACCAGCGGGTTTTTGAGCGTGAGTCCAAGATAGGTGGTGGTCAAATCCATCGTTATTTATTCCCTCCATAGCTTCAAGGGGGCGGGGGCGGTTTGTAGGGAGGAGTGCAGCGTTGTACTCCCCCCTCGCCCCGTTGCCCGAACAAGGATACTATTGAACCGCTTACGCCTTCGGCTCGTAGGCTTCCAGCAACCGCTCGTACAGGCTCCACCGCTCGTTGACAAATTTTTGCGCCATACCCATCAGCTTCTCCGCCCGTTCCTCGTCGTTTTGCACCAGCACTTTGTATCGGGTTTCGTTGTAAGCATACTCTTGCATCGGAATAGCCGGGGCCCGCGAGTCCAGTTTGAGCGGGTTTTTGCCCTCGCTGGCCTGCATCGGGTTGAAGCGGAACAGCGGCCAGTAGCCGGCTTTTACCGCCAGGTTTTGTTGCTCCAGCCCTTTTCGCATATTGATACCGTGGGCGATACAGTGGGTGTAGGCAATAACCAGCGATGGCCCATTGTAGGATTCGGCTTCGCGGATGGCCAGCAATGTCTGGCGGTCGTCGTAGCCCATTGCCACGCGAGCGGTATAGATGTAGCCATAGGCCATTGTGATCATCCCCAGGTCTTTCTTGGCAATCTCTTTGCCCTTTGCGGCAAAGCGGGCCACGGCTCCAAGCGGGGTAGCTTTTGAGGACTGCCCGCCCGTATTGGAGTAGACTTCGGTATCCATCACGAGAACGTTGACGTTGCGCCCCGAAGCCAGCACATGGTCCAACCCACCGTAGCCAATGTCGTAGGCCCAGCCATCGCCGCCGAAGATCCAGACGCTCTTCTTGACCAGGTAATCGGCCAGGCTGATGAGGTCTTTTGCGCGGGGGTCGGAATCTTTCACCCCATCCAGTTTTTGCTTGATCTGCCCAACCCGCTCGCGCTGCGCCTTGATGCCGGCTTCGGTGGACTGGTCGGCGTTGAGCACCTCCTGCACCAGCGCATCTCCCAGATGGCTGGCGAAGTGTTGCACCAGTTCGCGGGCATGTTCCGTGTGCTTATCTATGGTAAGCCGCATCCCCAGACCAAACTCGGCGTTGTCCTCGAAAAGCGAGTTTGACCAGGTGGGGCCGCGCCCGTCACTATTCTTTGCCCAGGGCGTGGTGGGCAGGTTTCCACCATAGATTGAGGAGCAGCCGGTGGCGTTGGCAACGATCATGCGGTCGCCGAAGAGTTGCGAAATCAGTTTGACGTAGGGAGTTTCGCCACAGCCTGCACAGGCTCCGCTAAACTCAAATAGCGGCGTGAGCAACTGAGAGTTGGCCACGGTTGCGGTATCCAGGTTGGTCCGGTCCACCTCCGGCAGCGTGTTGAAGAAGTCCCAACAGGCCACTTCGCGCTCGCGGATGGGAATTTGCTCTACCATATTGATAGCCTTGAGACCGGCTTGCTGCTTGTTTTTGGCCGGGCAGGCTTCGATACAGAGTCCACACCCGGTGCAATCTTCGGGGGCAATCTGCAAGGTGAATTTCTTGTCCGGGTAGTGTTTCTTGAATGCGGCGCGGGTATCGGCAGTTTTGAATCCTTCCGGTGCGTTGGAGAGCAGGCTGGCATCGTAGACCTTCATGCGGATAACCCCGTGGGGGCAAACAAACGCGCATTTTCCACACTGAATGCAGGTGTTCGGGTCCCATTCGGGGATCTCCAGTGCCACATTGCGCTTTTCCCACTGCGTGGTATGGGTGGGGAAGGTGCCATCTTCCGGCAGCGCACTAACCGGCAAGCTCTCGCCCTCGTGGATCATCATTGGCGCAAGCACCTTGCGGACAAACTCCGGGGCTTTGTCGGAAACGGGAGCACGGCGGGTGAAGGTGCTGGTGACAGCAGAGGGAACCTTGACCTCGTGCAGGTGAGCCAGCGAGTGGTCCACGGCTTCATAGTTTTGCTGAACGACGGACTCACCAAACTTGCCGTAGGTTTTCTTGATGGCGTATTTAATCTGGTCAATGGCTTGCTCTCGTGGCAACACCCCGCTGATGGCAAAGAAACAGGTCTGCATAATAGTGTTGATGCGCGATCCCATATTAGCTTCTTTCGCCACAGCGTAGGCATCAATGACATAGAATTTCAGCCGCTTGTTGATGATGCCTTCCTGCACTTCCCGCGGGAGGTGCTCCCACACCTCATCTGGCCCATAGACGCTGTTGAGCAGAAAGATTGAGTCGGGGCGCGAATACTTGAGCACATCGAACCGTTCGAGGAAGGAGAACTGGTGGCAGGCGACAAAGTCGGCTTCCTGAACGAGGTAGTGCGATTTGATCGGGTCGGGGCCAAAGCGCAGGTGCGAAACCGTGACCGCACCCGACTTCTTGGAGTCGTAGACAAAGTAGCCCTGGGCGTAGTTGTCGGTTTCTTCGCCGATAATCTTGATGGAGTTTTTGTTTGCGCCGACGGTTCCATCGGCTCCCAGCCCCCAGAAGATGCAGCGGACCGTTTTTTCGCTCTCAATGTTGAAGGTCGGGTCGTAGTCCAGGCTCGTATTGGTAACATCATCACGAATACCAACGGTAAAGTGGTTTCTGGGCTTTTCTGCCTTCATTTCGTCGAAGACCGCTTTGGCCATACCGGGGGTAAAATCTTTGGATGAGAGGCCATAGCGTCCGCCAATCACCCGCGGCATCTGGCCGAAGGGTGCGTCGCCGCTGCTCAAACTCTCGGCAAGGGCCGTGATCACATCCTTGTAGAGTGGCTCGCCGCGTGCGCCCGGCTCCTTCGTGCGGTCCAGGGTTGCAATGGTTTTGACCGTGGGAGGAAGAGCCTTGACAAAGTGGCTAATCGAGAAGGGGCGATAGAGACGAACTTTGAGCACACCGACTTTTTCCCCCTGAGTGTTGAGGAAGGCAGCGGTATCTTCGGCGGTGTCTGCCGCCGACCCCATCATGACGACAACCTGCTCGGCATCGGGGGCCCCGACATAGTCAAAGAGGTTATAGCGTCGCCCGACAATGCTATGGAAGCGGTCCATTACCTTCTGAACGACCTCCGGGCAGGCCTCGTAGTAGGGGTTGACCCGCTCGCGAGATTGGAAGAAGGCATCCGGGTTCTGGGCCGTGCCGCGCAACACGGGGCGATCCGGGGTCATGGCACGGGCGCGGTGGGCCAGCACGTTGTCGTGGTCAATCAGGGCGCGCAAGTCCTCATCATCGAGCAACTCCGCTTTGGCCACTTCGTGAGAGATGCGGAACCCGTCGAAGAAATGCAGGAAGGGCAACCGCGCTTCGAGCGTGGCGGCGTGGGCAATGGCAGCGAAGTCGTGGGCTTCCTGGATAGAGTTTGAGGAGAGCAGGGCAAAGCCTGTCGAGCGCACGGCCATCACGTCGGAGTGATCGCCAAAGATTGAGAGGGCGTGGGTGGCCACGGTTCGGGCCGAAACGTGAAAGACCGCCGGGGTCAGTTCGCCGGCAATTTTATACATATTGGGGACCATCAGGAGCAAGCCTTGAGAGGCCGTAAACGTCGTTGTCAATGCGCCGGCCTGCATTGCGCCGTGCAATGCACCGGCCGCGCCCGCCTCCGATTGAAGCTCATTCACCAGCGGGACTGTTCCCCAGATATTGGTTTTGTTTTCGGCAGACCACTGGTCGGCAAATTCTCCCATTGAGGATGAGGGGGTAATCGGGTAGATGGCGATCACCTCACTCAACCGATGGGCGACCATTGCGGTTGCCTCATTTCCATCAAGTGTCACTACTCTGCGTGTCATGCATACCTCCATTTAGCTTGCTTAGTTCGCTACGTGGTTCAAATACCACATCTATTCCTTAACCTCAATTCTGCAATTGTTGCGACACCACTGGCACCCCCGACACCAGAAAATCACGCCTTTCTGAGACATACGGTCCAGCGCACGCCCGCCTTTCGCTATGTTTGCCTATTATAGCATTGCTGTTCCATTGTTGTCTACCGCGATCTCAGACCATTCGTCTCTCAGACCCAGAGATAGACATTCCATAAAAGTGTGTGTTATACTTAAAATTGACATGCGAAGAACCCACCATGCTCCTACACGATGGAAGTTGGTATTCGATAGAGCAGCAACATTTTGACTGAACTGAATACGAAAGAGCATCCATGCGAGAATTCAGGTTCCATAACAACTTCATGTTGAACCGTGATCGACTCTCTGCCATGTTCCGTTGTGTGGCCGAAGACCCTGCTGCCGCAAAAGAGAGCATCGCTGCGGCTATGGGTGTCAATCCCTATATGGTCGAAGGCTTCCGTGGCTGGCTCTGCAAAACCGGTCTGGGTTCCTTTGCTCCGGCACCCTGCCGCGGTGTGGGAGCGGTTGCATACCAATGGAAATCCGCCGAGTCGCCGTGCTGTCTGCCGCGAGGTGTTCCATGGGGCCACGGGCAACCCGGCCTATCGCAAGGTGCAAACGGTGCTGGATGATGTGGGGGGATGATCCCGCTCTTGATGGAAAGGAAAAAGGACTATGAGAAAATTCAACACGGCGGGACCGTGCAATCCCGACCGTCACTACATGCTTCCTGCGATGGCGCGGCTCCCGCAGGTACGGACG
>DAOTUE010000214.1:0-1984 GCA_034436975.1 Chloroflexaceae bacterium | reverse complement strand
CTATACCCTATACCCTATACCCTATACCCTGATAACACAGTAAGGAGTTTTTTATGAAAATTGCAGCAGTCTCCGACGACGGAACAACAATTAGCCACCATTTTGGCCGTGCGCCAATCTATGTGGTTGTGACGGTTGAGGATGGGAACATTGTCTCGCGGGAACAACGGGAAAAGATGGGGCATCGGCAGTTTGCCCAGGGGGACCACGAGCATAGCCACGATCATGACCATGACCACGGGGCGGAGCATCACACAGCCGACCCCCGCGGGCATGGGATGCACGCCCAGGCCCACGAGCGGCACCAGCAAATGGCCAGCGCAATTGCCGATTGTGAGGCCGTGCTGGCACGGGGGATGGGCCGCGGGGCCTACCAGGGAATGCAGGCCAGCGGTATCCGCCCGGTCATCACCGACATTGCCGCCATTGATGAGGCCGTGCTGGCCTATGTCGAGGGAAGCATTGTAGACCATACCGAACGGTTGCACTGAAAGAGTGACAGACTGAAAAGTGAGATGGAAGGGGAAGGTGATGAAACGATGGCAACAATTCTTTGTAGCGTGGAACAACAGCGAGATATGCTGACCACACAGGAGGAAGGTGATGAAACGATGGCAACAATTCTTTGTAGCCCTGCTTGCAGGTGTGGGAATGTTGGCGGGCCTGGGTCCGGTGCTCGTGGCGCGGGCCGCCGAGCCGCAGGTCCGTGCGGTGCTCTTCTTCTCCCCCAACTGCGGGTATTGCCACAAGGTGATAACCGAAGATTTGCCCCCACTCTTTGAGACCTATGGCAACCAACTCAACGTTTTTGGGGTAGATATTTCGCAAGATGACGGGCAAGAGATATACCAGGCAGCAGTAGAGCGGTTCGACATTGAGCGGCAGGGTGTGCCAACGCTGATCGTTGGCGACGTAGTCCTCATCGGGTCGGGAGAGATCCCCCAACGCTTCCCCAATCTCATTGAAAGCTACCTGGCGCAGGGCGGCGTAGACTGGCCCGATATACCTGGCCTGGCCGCAGCCCTGGAATCGGTGGGAACTCCCGAAGCCGCCCCACCCGAACCCACCATCCAACCAACTCCGACAATAACAGCAAGTGGCGAAGATGACGACGATGAAGGTGCTGTTGCTCCTGCTCCCCCCATGCCCCCTACCCGGCTCATCACGCCAGAAACGGGTACCGGCTCCGGGTTGCAGAGAGACACCCCGGCCCCCGCCGAAACAGGACTGCGAGCGCGGCTCTCGCGTGACCCGGTTGGAAACACGCTGGCCATTGTCGTAATGGTGGGGATGGTTGTTGTCCTGGGCGTGGTAGCGGCAACGTTCCTCCGCGAACCAGCGGCATCGCTCCCCACCTTGCAGCAGTGGTCCATTCCGCTGCTTGCGCTGGTGGGTCTGGGGGTTGCTGCCTACCTTGCCTTCATCGAAACTGCCGACGTATTGGCAATATGTGGGCCGGTGGGCGACTGCAACACCGTCCAGCAGAGCGAATATGCAAAACTTTTTGGCGTAGTTCCCGTGGGCATTCTTGGGGTTGCTGGCTATGTCATCATCTTGCTGGTGTGGCTTGTGGGGCGGGCGGTCCGCGGCACAGTCTCCCATATCGCGTGGCTGGCCCTCTTTGGCATCACGCTTATCGGGACGCTCTTCTCGCTCTACCTGACTTTCCTCGAACCCTTCGTTATTGGTGCGACCTGTTTGTGGTGTCTCACATCGGCAATTGTGATGACCCTGCTCCTCTGGCTGACGGCCCCGCGAGGCAAGGAGTCCCTGGCCGGCTTGAAAGCACAATCATGAGAACAAACCATAGAGGGGACAAAAACAGCAAGAAAACCACGAAGAGCGCGATCTAAAAGTAATCGTTCAGGGGGGATAAATATAATCCTTCAGAACAAGGAGTATCGCTCCTGAGATCGTGGGCGAAGCTCTCCCCTCCCAATCCCTCCCCCCGCTGGGGGGAGGACGGGTGGGGGGCCTGAACGAT
>DAOTUE010000213.1:0-96753 GCA_034436975.1 Chloroflexaceae bacterium | reverse complement strand
CATGATTATACCCCATTATGCGAGTGGTGAGAAACTCATACTGCACGAGAGCAACCTGACAAACACTCCAGCGCACGCATATATGGTATGATAGGAGCGAGTCTATTGTAGGGGAGAAGCACAGGAATGAGGAACGATGGATACCGAACCCGACAGCTACGATAGTCCGTGGAAAGAAGCCCTGGAATGCTGGTTTGAATCATTCATGGCCTTCTTCTTTCCCCACATCCACGCGGAGATTGACTGGGACCAGGGCTACGAGTTTCTCGACACCGAACTCCAGCAAATTGTCCGCGATGCCGACCTGGGCAAGCGGTTGGCTGATAAGCTGGTGAAAGTGACCGTCCGCAACGGCAGCGAGGCCTGGGTACTCATCCACATTGAGATCCAGGGGCAGCAGGAGGGGGTGTTTGGCCAGCGAATGTACATCTACCACGCCCGTATCTTCGACCGCTACAACCACGAGGTGGTGAGCCTGGCTCTTCTGGGCGATGAGCGCGAGACCTGGCGACCCGATAGCTACACCCACGAGCGATGGGGATGCTCCCTGCGGTTCACCTTCCCGATGATCAAGCTGCTGGACTATCGGCAGCAATGGGCCGCGCTGGAGGCGAGCCGCAATCCGTTTGCGACGGTGGTGATGGCGCATTTGAAAACGCAGGAGACGCGCCGCAACCCGCTGGAACGCAAACAGTGGAAGTTTGCCATAGCGCGTCGGCTCTACGAGCAGGCCTACACCCGCCAGGAAATTTTGCAGTTACTGCACTTTCTGGATTGGATCATGCGGTTGCCGCGGGAGTTGGAGAAGCAGTTTATCCAGGAGATTGAACAGTATGAGGAGGCACAACGAATGCCATACGTCAACAGTTTTGAGCGTTTTGCGATGGAACGAGGGATAGAGCAGGGGTTGCAAGAGGGCATCGAAAAGGGGTTGCAGGAGGGCATCGAGAAGGGGTTGCAAGAGGGCATCGAAAAGGGGTTGCAAGAGGGGCTACACGAGGGTCTCCTGGAGGGGCTTGCCCTGGCTCTGGAGCTGAAGTTTGGCGAAGCAAGCGCACCGCTCCTGGCAGAGATCCGCCAGATTGAGGATGTGGTGCTCCTGCGAAAAATCCACCAGGCCATCAGGACAGCCGCCACCCCCGACGACCTGCGGAAACAGTATCGTACCCTGTCCGGCTAGACCAAATCCACCACCCCATACCCCTGCTCGCGCAGGGCGGCCCGCGCTTCGGCGGCTTCGTCCCAGGGGTTGCTCCTTTCGGCATAGCGGATACTGCGCTCGTGCCCTTTTCCCAGGAGCAGCACAAGGTCGCCGGAGCGGGCTTCGTTTATCGCTGTGCGGATAGCCGCGGCACGGTCGGGGATGAGCAGGTAGCCGCTGCCGGCTTGTTTGCCCTCTTGCTCTGCCCCCCGCGCAATATCGGACAAAATAGCCTGACGGTCCTCGCCGCGGGGGTCCTCATCGGTCAGGATGAGCAGGTTGCAAAGCCGGGCTGCAATGGCTCCCTGCTGCCAACGCTTCGCCTGGTCGCGTTCGCCCGCACTGCCAAACACTGCAATCATCCGTCCCCCTACCAGTGGGCGAAACATCCCCATCACCTGCTCGAAGGAGTCCGGGTTGTGGGCATAGTCTACCACCACACCGAATGGCTGGCCCTCGTCAATCTGCTGCATGCGCCCACACACCGCGGGAGCCTGTTCGAGGGCGGTGGCGGCCTGCTCCAGCGACATCCCCTGACAGAGCGCAACACTCAACGCGGCCAGCGCATTTGATGCATTGAAGCGGCCAGGCAACGGGAGCAATGTGCTGGCATCTCCCCACGGGGTCTGGATGTACAGGCGTGTGGCTTTGGGCGAATGGTGCCGCACGGTTCCGCGGATGTCGGCGGGAGCGTCCAGCGCATAGCGAAGCCGTTCGGCTCTGACGGGTGCTGCGTCGAGAAATAGCTGGTGGTGCGGGTCGTCGGCATTGACAATGGCGACCGGGCGGCGGGCAGGAGGGGAGCAACCGGGTCCGGCTGGCTCTCCGAGCAACGCAAACAACCGCGCCTTGTCGCGGCGATATTGCTCCAGCGTGCCGTGGTAGTCGAGATGCTCGTGGGTTACATTGGTACAGACCGCCACAGCAAACGCACAGTTTCCCAGGCGGTTCCAGTTTGCTGCAAGCCCATGCGACGATGCCTCAAGGATGGCGTAGTTGCAGCCACTGTCGGCCATATCGCGGAGCATTGTCTGGATTTCCAGGGCTTCGGGGGTGCTCTGACTGAGGGTGTTTTCCCACTGGCGCGGCCCCACCTTGAGATCCACGCCGGTTATCATCCCGGTTGTATGGCCGGTCTGTTCGAGAAGGTGGCTCACCAGGGTTGTCGTTGTCGTTTTGCCTTTGGTGCCAGTAATGCCGACAACGGTAAGTTGCTGCGCGGGGTAGCCAGAGAAAGCCGCCGCCAGCGGTGCGAGGGCCGCCCGGCTGTTGGGCACACCAATCAGTGAGACCGTGGTGGGGAGAGCTTTGGGGTCGGGCGGGAAAGGGAAAAAGCGGGTATCAACGACGATGGCTACTGCCCCGCGCTCCACTGCCTGCGAGATGTAGCGGTGCCCGTCGGTGTGATAGCCTTTGATGGCCACGAACAGAGAGCCGGGCTTCACCCGCCGTGAATCGTAGGCCAGGCCGCGGATGTGCTGTTCATTGGGCCCAACAACCTGGAACGCACCCGCAATTGGGGCGAGCAGGTCGCATAAACGCATTGTGCAGTTCTCCTACCGCCAGATCCAGCTCTGCTCCTTGAGAATGCCATTCATCCGAGGCAAATCGTTTTTGAGGAAGTCGGCCCAATGCTGGAAGATGCGCTCGGCCAGTTCGTCGGTGCTTGCTTCCTCGTAGAACTCCGGCGAAAGGAACGTCCGCTCAAAAATCGTTGTCCAGTCGTTGCCCGGCACGGTGACTTCGCTCACCTTGAAAGGTGGTTGGTTGGCGTTGGCCATATCCAGCAGCCGTTGGCGCACGTCGAGTGAGCAGGGGCCAATATGGAGCCGCAATGGAAGCGTATCCTGCCAGGTATCGAACTCGAACACGAGGATGCGGCCCGGACGGCCACTGCTCCCCGCTACCCCGCCCATCAGAGTCGAGACATCCCATTCCAGAACGCCAAAGCCCGTATACCGCTCCTGCGTATGGTCCAGCACAAGATCCTGCTTTTGCTCTATCAGCAGTTTGGTCACATTGCGGATAGCTTTTTGCCGACTGAGACGGTGTTCATAGATAAGGTCAAAGGCTCGCTGGTGTTTGCCATAGATACGGCGGCAAAGTTTGGTAATTTCGGATTCGCCCACAATATGCCTCCTGAGCATTTCGATATAGTGAATGATCATGATGCCCACGTCTGTTTCCAGGGTCGCGGAGCGGCTCTCAACCAGTTCATCAAGCAGCGTTCCTATTTCGCCATAGTCGAGAGGGATATAGCGTTCGTCGGGGGGGGGCTCATGGTCGGGAGTCAGGTAGATACCGAGAACGTCCCATCCGGGGTAGCGTTGTTGCACAGCCTCCCACGCACGGACGAGCTGTTGTGCGGTGCCACTGCCCGTCAGACGATTGTCGAGAATAACAGTCATGCGGTGGCGTTCGTCAATCATCAGAATATCTATGCGCTGGCTATCGCGCAAGACAATAAGCTGATCGAGGTCCCACACGTCAAGATCAATGGGGGTGACGGGGGTCGCCCTGGCTTCTCCCGATCTCAGGGCACGCTGGAGCAATCGTCTTGCAAAGACATCTCCGAGCCGATGGTTTTGTTGGGGATTGAGGAGAAAAGCCAGCATATCGGAGTGGCGTGCTTCTTGCCACGTTGCACCAATGGCCTCGAACATGTTGAACTGGTCCAACAACATTTCCAGACGTTCGAGGTCGGGGTTGTCTACAACAAGATCTTCAATAGCTTTGTAGTTAAGATGTCTCGACGTGGTATCGGTTTCCTGTTCTTTCATCGGTGATGTTTCCCTTCACTGTAGCCGACGTTGCCATAGCGTATAGAGCAGAGGCCAGAAGACCAGGTCGTAGGCTGGCAGGTAGCGAACGATGGTTCCTCCAAAGCCTTTCTTAAATCGGTAAACGCCCATCAAGGGGTCGTTCTGCGCCGCCGCTTCGTGCTGGCCCCGCCACGACGGGTCTGGTGTGGTGGCCGCCCGTCCCAGGCCATCGGGGATACCCCAGAAATCGTAGCGGTAGCACCCCTGCTCACGGGCCCACTGGATAGCGTGCCACTGCAACACATGGTTTGCGCCAGCCTTCAATCCAGCTTCTGTTGCCCCACTGTAGAGGTAGTACCCTGTTCTGGTATCGGCAAAAACCATATGCCCGGCTATCGCCCTGCCATCTTGTTCGGCCAGCAACAAACGGCTGCGCTCCCGAAACCGGCTCCAGGCAAGGTGATAGTATTCTTTTGTATGGATAGCAAAAGCGGCTCGCTTGCTTGTTTCATGTAGTATAGCATAAAATGAAGCTATATCGCCTGCTTCTCCAACACGCACTGCAACCCCGGCCCGCCCGGCCCGGCGGATGTCGGCGCGATGGCCCTTGCTCATGGTTGCAAAAAGCTGCTCCGGGGGTGGGGAGAGGTCAAGATGAATGGTGCTGCGTGGCTGGATGGGTTCGGCGGGTTGAAACCCTTTGCAGAGCATCCACGAGTGGAAAACATCGGATTGATGAACATCAGGAGTATCAGGCATATCGGGGTCCTCATACCCGTCGGCCCCCTCAAGCAGGGGCGGCTCCAGCCGCAGGAAGATAGCACGGCGGCGGCGGGCCAGACGGGTCAGCGCGTCCAGCAGGTGGGTGTCGGTTGTGGGGTTGCCGGAGAGGAGCGGGCCACGCGGCACATAGGCCACGCTCATGCCATAGCGCATGCGGAAAAGCACCTGGGCCCCCGAAACCAGAGTCCGTGGCAAATTGGATTGGGTGGGCGACCATTTCCCTCCCCCGCACCCTTGCAAACCAATTCGCATTACCTGCCAGCCCGATGCAGCCTTGAGCGTTCCCCAGTCCGAACACTGGAGCAGGCTCCCGTGGGGATGCCGCTCAACAAACTGATCCCATGCGAGAGCATCTGGTTCAACAACAGCCAGCGGCCCGCCCGACACCCCGGACATCATGAGCTAGAGGGTATCTTTGACAATCTGGGCAATATCGGTGGGGAGCCGGGCAACCTTCACGCCTGCGGCTTCGAGCGCGGCGATTTTTTCCTGGGCGGTTCCCTCCCCCCCACTGATAATGGCTCCGGCGTGGCCCATACGTTTGCCGGGCGGGGCCGTCTGTCCTGCAATAAAACTGACCACGGGTTTGGTAACGTTGCTCTTGATAAACGCGGCTGCTTCCTGCTCGGCGGTGCCACCAATTTCCCCGATGAGCACAATAGCTCTGGTTTTCGGGTCGTTTTGAAACAGGGCGAGCACATCAATAAAGTTTGTTCCGATAATCGGGTCGCCACCAATACCGACGCAGGTACTCTGCCCCAATCCAAGACGGGTCAGCGCGTCTATCACCTCGTAGGTCAGGGTTCCGCTGCGCGAGACAATGCCAACGGGCCCGGGCGTAGCGATATTGCCGGGGATAATGCCCACTTTGCACTCGCCGGGGGAGAGCAGTCCGGGGCAGTTTGGCCCCACGAGCCGCGCCCCACACTGTTGCACATAGGCAAATGCGCGGACCATATCGCCCGCGGGGATGCCTTCGGTAATACACACAATGAGCGAAATACCGCTCCCTGCCGATTCGCAGATGGCATCGGGCGCGAACGCTGCAGGAACATAGATAACCGATGTGTTGGCTCCTGTCTGTTCAACCGCTTCGCGCACCGTGTTGAACACCGGCACCTGCTCATCAATTGCTTTTTGCCCGCCCCGTCCGGGCACAACCCCGGCGACAACATTCGTGCCATAGGTCATCATCTGACGGGTATGAAATTCGCCCTCTTTTCCGGTAATTCCCTGCACCACAAGGCGCGTATTGGTATCTACGAGAATACTCAACCTTATTTCCTCCTTCGCTTCGCACGCATGGTAACTCTTCCATCATCTTCGAGTAAACAGTTCTCGACACCATTCTGATCGTGCCCCTCATTGTAGCATAGTTTTTTGCCTGCTCTTGCCCGATGACACCTACCCTGCCTACCCCTTTGCGCCAGTCTCTTCGGGGTGCTGCCGTATCTCCTGCATCCGCTGAGAAATCTCCTTGCGAAAATCGCGTCGGAGCATCGCCGCGGCCCATCGCCGCTGCTCGGTGGGGGTTTGCGGGTGCAGAGGGGGGACTCCTGTTGGCTTGTGCTCGTCGTTGACCGCAACCATTGTGAAGTAGCAGGTCATCACATGGCGGCTGGTGCGTTCGCGGATATTCTCCGCCATCACCCGGATACCCACCTCCATAGAGGTCCGCCCCGTGTAGTTGACCGAAGCCATACAGGTTATCAGTTCGCCCACGCGCACGCGCTGCATAAAAACAACGTGATCCACCGATGCGGTAATGACATAGTAGCCCGAATAGCGCGAGGCACACGAGTAGGCCACCTGGTCGAGAATGTCGAGTATCCACCCCTCGTGGACATAGCCAGAAAAACTGGCCGTATCGGGGGTCATTAACACCGTCATAATCAGGCTGCGGTGTTCAGGGGGGGGGATTTGCTGCGGCACACCTTCGCTTTGCTGTTCGGTTCTGTCAATGGTGCTGGCGATGGCTCCTGGCTGCTGGCGAATTTCCAACCCCCGCTGCTCAATCTCTTTCCGCAGTTCGCGGCGTAGTCGGGCCCCTTCCCATCGGCGTTTTTCTTCTACCGTCGTTGTCGTCATTGTGGGGACTTTGGTCGGGGTGCCATCTTCGTTGACCGCAATCATCGTGAGGTAGCTGGTCATCACATGGCGGCTGGTGCGCTCGCGGATATTCTCTGCCATCACCCGTACCCCCACCTCCATTGATGTTGTGCCGGTGTAGTTGACCGACGCAAGGAAGGTAATCAGTTCGCCAACGTGAATACGCTGCATAAAGGAAACCTGGTCTACCGAAATGGCAATGGCATAGCAGCCGGAGTAGCGCGAGGCGCACGAATAGGCCACACGGCTCAGATGATCGAGGATAGATCCTCCGTGGACATTGCCGGAAAAGTTGGTCATATCCGGTGTAGTCAGCACGGTCATGGTCAGGCTTTTGTGTTGGATAAACTCCTGGCTCATCCTGTTCTCCTCTGTTTCCCCTCACAATATCTCTCGCCTATTGTAGCACACGATCATGCCTATCGCTCCAGGGAGAGTGGGGGCAGTATCAGCACATCCGGGCCATCGCCGGGCGCGTCCGGCTGTGGTGGGCCTCGCACGGGCAACCGAGCAAAGCTGTCGGGATCGTACAAGCCGATACCAATCCAGTAGCTCCCCGTAGGCAGGTCGGGTGGCAGCGGGAGCGGGTGGCTCCAGGTGATAGAGCTATTGAGGAGCCAGTTCCTCGTGGGGGCTTGTGGCCCCCCCGGCGGTACATCAATCTGCGCTACCCGTTCTCCTTCGCTATTGAGCATATGGACAAAGAGCGCGTAATCGCGGTGCATTCGCTCACGCGGTTCCCATTGCAACGTCAGGGTCAGGGTGTCGCCGGCCCGCACCGTTTCGTAGCCAGTGAGCCGGATAGACGAGCCAAAATCAGCCGACAACGGGTACTCCATCGGGAGCGGAAGCTGGTAGACGTAGGCATAGTCAATGCCGTGGATACGCACCGTGTGCAGCGGAGCGAAATGGTGGCGGAGCCAGTCCGTTGCTTCTGGCTTGTTGCCCCGCTGCATCTGGTCAATGTAGAGCACTGCATACGCTGCCGCGCCCGGCTCAACCACCTGGTCGAGCGAGACAACCCAACGATTGCAGAGGAAGCGGTAGAGGACGGGTGCAAACCAGGTCGCTGTGGCCCGTTGGCACCCGTTATACTGCTCCGAAATGAATGCCCCCGCCTGCTCGTACCCCTCTCCCCACCCCACAGGAATAGCCTGCATCGCCATTGCCCCGCCGCCGACCAACGGGTTGTAGTAGGCCAGTTCGTAGGGGTGGTACCAGGCCAGGTTGCCCGCCAGCAAGCCGATAGTTGCTATCGTCGCTATGATTCTCAGAGCTGTCACAAGAGGGATATGTTGCCCGCTTCTCTTTGTGTTCTCCGTGCCGTTGTGGTGAAAATTTTCTTTCAACGATGGAAGCAATCGAATGAACCCGATCGCAGCAACAATGTTCAGGGTAGGAAAAATCGGCAGGATGTAGCGGTCAAACTTTTTCGGCGGAATGCTCATCATCACGAGAAAGAGCAGCGCAAAACAGACCAGCACTCCCAGCCAGGGCGCGCCCCGCCCCCCTTGCAACGGTTTTTCCGGAGCGGGTATGAGCGAGCGCAACGCAATCAGCGCAGCAGCAAAAAGGCCAATCATAGTCCAGGGGGGCATCCGCAGGGCCAGCACAACCGGGTAGAAGAGGATACCGGGGTCCTCAACCGCACGCCCCAGAAAGAAATTCCCCCAGCCGTGCGGGTCCCCCCCATCGTGCTGCACCTGCATCACCACGCGCTCAATGGCCCGCGGCAGATCCACCCAGGCTGCGGGCCAGAGGGCCACCCACACCAGGGCCGCCCCCCCCCCCCACACGACAAGCGGCAACCCCACCCGCAACGTGAGCAAGCGCAGCAGCCGGGGAAAGCTGAGAGGGAACCCATCTAGCACGAAGCTCCTACCCGCAATGAGCACAACAACCGGTACAAGAATAATGGCGGGCGACTTGGTCAGAAATGCGAGACCGCCGATAGCAGCAGAAGTAAGGAGCCAACCCCATCGCGGGGGAGATGCAAGGCGTGAGCTATCGAAACGGAAAGCAAGCAGGGCTGTGAGAACGGCAAGGGTAATAAAAGCCGTCAGAAGCGCGTCGAGGTGGAGCAGTTGCCCGTGGGCTACAAGGAAGGGGTCGGTGGCCCATAGCAGGGCCGCTAGCAGTGCAATAGCCCCCCCTGCCAGCCTCCGGAGCATCGGGTAGGCGGCAGCAACACTCAGCGAGGAGACACAGGCCAGCGGAAACCGCAAAAAGGCGCGATAGAGAGCAGATTCATCGCCTGCCGGCGCAAGCCAGCCCTGGCTCACGGCCTGCTCGTGGGCCAGCCGCCCAAGCGAACCAAGCCACATCGTGGTAACGCCGGGGTGCCCGATGATGTTGGTGTGGGCATACTCCCCCTGCCGAACAAAACGGAGAAACTGCTCAACTCGCTCGATCCAGTGGTAGGCTTCGTCTACCGTAATGAAATTTCCCAGGGCAAACGCCCGCGGCACCAGCGCAAGAAGAAACAGGCCGAGAACGATGGCAACCGTGAGCAGGCTATTGCTGCGATTCATGGCTGTGGCTGGCGGGTTCTTGTGGGCCGGGCAGGGCATGCGCCGCACGAAGATCGCCCCCCCCTACGAGCAGCACAACGCCGCCGAGAATACTTACGACGACCCGCACCGAAAGGACCAGAAAGGCAATGGCAAGCGCGGAGGCGGGGGAAAGCCCGATCTGTGAGAGGTAGAGCGTGAAAACCAGTTCGCGTGCGCCCATATTGTTGACAAACACCGGCAGCAGGCCGAGAATGTCGGTCAACGTGGCCATCAGCGCATAGATGAGCACCGGCACCTGGAACCCCAGAGCCAGCCCGCAAACCAGGTGGATAGATACCCAGAGCGATTGGAAAAGCAACGAGATGATCAGCACGAGCACGAGCGTCCGTCCCTTTGGAAAGTAGTCGGCCAGGGCCTGTGTCACCGTCTCCAACGGGCGGCGGAGCGCGTCCGGCAGGTATCTTCCCACAAGTGTCAATAACCACGGTGCCCCCAGGCTCCCAAAAACAGCCCCCACCGCCCCCAGCGTCACAAGAACCGTGAGAAGCGTGAGCCAGCTCCCTGTGACCAGCGGGCCGCCGGATGCGCCAGTCGCCGCCAGCACCAGGGCAACATTGGCAATGAAGGTCAGGGCGAGAAAGCCCATCAGTCGGTCGAGAAAGACCGACGCGCTGGCCTGGCTCAGGCTCCCGATGCGACGGCTAAGCTGGAAGGCGCGGACGGCATCGCCCCCAACGCCAGTGGGCAAAAAGTTGTTGGCAAACTGCCCGACCAGGTAGGCACTCACCAGCCACGAGTAGGGCTGATGCTGGCCACGAGCACGGAGCAACACCCCCCATTTTGCCGAACTGAGCGCAACCCCCACAAACTGAAGCACGAGAGCCGCCAGCAGCAACCCGATATTGACCGAACGCCACTTATCCCAGATTTTCGCCGGGTCCGCTATCCAGATAAGATAGACCAGCAACCCCCCCGTAACAAGGTAGCGCACAACGTTGAGCACCGGCCGCCACGTTTTCAATGATTCCATGCACCATGCTTTCTCAACACAAACTGCAAACCACGCAAACTATGGTAGTATACCATAGGCAATAGGCGTATGATACACTGAAAGAAGAAACGAAGAAACCGGAAGAACGAATTGAAGAAAGGACAATGCTTGTGTCAAAGAAACCACACAATTTTCGCCGCCTGGGAGTGTTCCTCCTGCTTGGCGTGGCCGTCGGGACGGGGGTGCGCTACTATATCGAGAGCCGCTCCCGCGCCCACCGCGATGCCCCCCTCCAACCACTCATTGACTGGGACCAGGCCCTCAAAATAGCCCTGAAAGTCTCCCAATGGGAGAAAGCCCCCCTGAAGAACCGGGCGTTTCGCCAGGAGCAATACCAGCGCATGGTGGAGCGCAGCGAACCACTCATCAGCCGCTACCTCGGTGTCCAGCTTCCCCAGCCTATCAGCCAGGTCTCCGTCATCAACCGGCGCGAATGGCTGGAGGTAAACTTCGCCTCGTTTGAACGCCTCTTTGCCCCGATAGAAAAAATCTACCACGACCATGTGGGAGAAGGAAGCATCCTGAAATCGCTCGTTGGCTCGTTTAACAGCCGAATGCTTGGGGCCCAGGTGGGGGGCTTGCTCGGCTTTATGGCGCAACGGGTGCTCGGACAATATGACCTCAGTTTGCTCTCGCCCGACCCCGGCGTGCGTGGGGTGCTCTACTACGTTGAGCCGAACATTGCACTCATTCAGCAAAATCTCGGTCTCAATGATGAAGAGTTTCGCCTGTGGATTGCGCTCCACGAGACAACCCATGTCTTTGAGTTTGAAGCCTATCCCTGGGTGCGCGACCACTTCAACGATTTGCTCCAGCAATACTTCGACCATCTTGGCTCACAGATAGACAGTCTGGGGGGCGGCCTGGCAAAGACTATTGCTCGCGTGGCACGAAACATCTCCAGCGACCGCCACTGGGTAGAGATGGTCCTCACCCCTGAACAGCGGCAGATTTTCGATCAGATCCAGGCGATGATGTCGCTGGCCGAAGGCTACAGCAACCACATTATGAATGCCATAGGGCGGCAGATCCTCCCGTCGTTCGATATGATTGAGCAGCGAATGGAGCAGCGGCAACAGTCGAAAACCCGGTTGGAGCAGCTATTCTACCGTATCACCGGGCTAGACCTCAAGATGGCGCAGTATAAAAAGGGAGAAGCCTTTGTCAATGCGGTGGTGCGCGAGCGGGGGATTGGCTTTGCTTCGCGGGCGTGGGAGCGGGCCGAACACATCCCCACGATGCAAGAGATTGACAACCCGCACGAATGGATCGCCCGAATGGACCGCGGATGATGGGAGCTAAGCCTGGTATCAAGGGTTGAGCGAACGCCACCAGAGATGCCAGTTTGGGGCGGGGGATGGGAGCGGGAGCGCGGCGGGGGCGGGGGTTGTTTCTTCGTCCGTGACTTCAAACTGCGGCACCAGAACTACATCCCCTTCGTGAGCATAGCCAAGCTGTTCGCGGGCCATCCGCTCAACGTACACATCCGACCCGGCGTAGTCAACCGCTCCTCGCAGGGAAACCAGCTCCTCCTCAATCAATGCGTTCTCGGTTTCCAGGGCAATACGTCGCGCATCCAGATGGGTGCTCTGCACCACCTGGCGCACAAAATGGACCACGAGCGAAAGCGTCAGCACCACCAGCACCAACATCACCACGTTTGCTCCCCCCCGCGTGAGCGGGTCGGGTGGGTTGTCCGGCGGGGCCAGGGACGGAGTGCGCTTCGGGGGACTTTTTTTCCAGAATATCAGCCAGTGGCCCATGATGTTTTTCCTCAACCACCAGGGCTTCGAGTTCTTGCGTCGTGCCATGCCTTTTCAAACGCTCAGTTCAACGCACAGACCAACGCGCAAAACAAGCCTGAATCCGCTACGATTTGCCGGGGGCTTTCTCGTCGCTTGCTCGTGGGGCTTCGAGCAACAGCGGCTCTTCTCCGTTGACGCTCATTGCGCTCTGCCCGCGGAACAACCCGCCCGGCTCAATGTGCAGCGCAGCAGTGGTAATATCGCCCCACACCTTGCCCGTGGGCGAAATTTCCAGGCTTTCGGTTGTGGTGATTTCGCCCTTCACCGCACCCGATACATGCACGCTCTGCGCCTTTATCGTTGCGATAACCCGCCCGGATTCTCCCACAATGAGATTGCCGAGAATCTCAATATCTCCCTCCATTGAGCCTTCGATACGCACATTGCCATCGGAGGTGAGTGTCCCGACAATCCGGGTATTCTCCCCTATCGTGGTTTCGGGCTTGCTATGGAGAACAGGCGCGGTCTCTGATGATTTCTTCCCTGAACCAAACATATGGTATTCCTCATATATCCTGAATAAAGACACTTGCACTCGACACCTGGGCGACACCCAGACAAACGCTTCTTCGCGCTCTTTTTTCCTACAACCCGGCAAGCGTTTGCCCTACAGGTGATTGCAATGGTAAAAACCAGGCTATATGTCAAGAACAGCACGGGTATTATAAACGAGGCTTGCCGTTTGAGCAAATTTTTAGCAAGCGTTGAGCTGCGAGAGATATTGAAAAGCCGCTTTCTCAGCGTCAAGGTATCAGGAAGCAAGCATCTCCAGCAACTGGCGGTAGGTATCGTTCTCAGCATAGAAGGTATATTGCACAGGCACGACGGAAACGGTAGTTGCGCCGATGCTGCGGAGGTGGTCAACTGTCGGGAGCAGGACCTTCTGGGGAACGATGATGTTGATGGCGTACCAGCTTGCGTGAGTAGGAGAGGGGTCTGGTTCCGCATGCTTGCTCCAGACAGGGGCAATGGTGGGGCCTTGCAGGCCAGAGAGGGCCGGGTGTTGCGTCACAAGCCGCCCCACATCTTCGACCGACGCGCCGGGGATGTTTGCCACCAGCGAGTAGAGCGACTTGCCATGCTGCATTGCCTCGAACAGTTCGAGCATCTGGCGCACCTGCTCCAGCCGTTCGGTGTTGCCGTGCAGGGCCAGTTTGCTCCCGACCAGGCAGGCCTGCGAACGCAAAATGCTTCCACCGACTGGTTTGAGTTGGTTGTCGCGCAGGGCCGTTCCCGTCTCGGTAATGTCCGCGATAATATCGGCATAGCCCAGGCCCGGCGCGGCCTCGGTTGCGCCAGCGGAGGGGATCAAGTGAAAGACATTGATCCCGTGGCTGTAGCAAAAACGCCGTATCACATTGGGGTATTTTGTGGCTATCCGCAGCGGGCGGCCCTGCGTTTGCAGTTCAAACGAGAGATCGGCCAGATCCTGCCACGAGCTAACATCTACCCAGGTTTGCGGTGCGGCAAAAATAAGGTCAACCCGCCAGAACCCCAGATCCTCAATGACAATGAGCAGATTCTCATCATCCGGGCGGTTCTCGCGCACAATGTCCAATCCTGTGATGCCAATATCAATGTTACCATCGGCAACTTTCGTCACGATATCCTCGGGGCGGTGGAGGAGCAACTGGACTTCGGTATCGGGCAGGCCGCGCAGGGTTGCGGTATACTGGCGTGCGTTGGCACGATGTATGCTCAGGCCGCAACGTTCGAGCAACCGCACCGCCCCATCATACCCGGTTCCTTTTGAAGGGATGGCAAATCGTAACATCGTTTCTTGTTCTCGTTTCTCCGCATACTATGGACGTTCTTCATTGCGGCAAACATCTTGCCACCAGGCCTTGTTGGCCTCTTCCAACGAACCGCGGTAATATCGCTCGACAAAGGGGGCAAGACGTGAGCGGCGGTGTTCATAGTGCATCGTGAGAGGGGCCGCATCGCCATCGGCCAGGAGTCGCTCAACCGCCCGCACGATTTGCTCTGTTGCCATTGTCA
This sequence comes from Chloroflexaceae bacterium, assembly GCA_034436975.1. Lineage (GTDB taxonomy): Bacteria > Chloroflexota > Chloroflexia > Chloroflexales > Chloroflexaceae > JAAUSY01. Next base: position 82,531 of record DAOTUE010000213.1, on the reverse strand, counting down.
AGGCTCGTTTGCCCATCGAGGCCGAGGCAGTGCCGCGGGGGTCCTGGCCAATGACCGCGCTTGTGGCGGGCTGTAACGGGCCATCGCCAAGCGCATCAATGTTGACCAGGTCCGGACAGAGCAGCATCATCATTGATGTTTCCCACAGCGCAGCGTGGTCGTGCATCGTTTCATCAACCATCACAAGCGGTGGTACACCCAGAACAAGCAGACTATGCTGGTTGATAGCTTCTTCAGCGGCCTCTATGAGAGCCAGCTCATGCCCCTGGGCGTAGTGTCCACTTATCACCACGACCACGCGCCAGCCGGCATGTTTCAGCCGGATAAAGAGATCCTCCCACAGGGGGCGGACAACACTCGCCCGCATTGAGAGCGAGTCGGGGTGTGGAATAGTCGTAACCGGGAGCCAGGTTGCCGGCATCAACACCCCACCCGTGCGACGGACCGCCTGCACGCTCATCTCCTGAGCAATAGTGCCAGCAGTGCCCAGGGGCAGGTGGGGGCCATGCCACTCCAATGCCCCCCAGGGCAGATAGATAACCGGGAATGCGGCCCGGATGTCGGACAGCTTTTGCGGGTCCAGGTCGGGGTAATACCCCCACAGCTTCTCAGTCTCAGACATAGGGCATCTCATCAAAAGGGATACGTTGCTCCTGGCGCCTATCGAGATCGCGCCAGATGACCTCATGTCGCTCCTGCTCCGCTGCTCCAACCAGCACCATATGCGCAATGTTGCGCCGGGTTGCATCACGCACATTGTTCGAGACGCTTCGGCCTCGCACATCAACGGTCGCCACAAAACCAAGTGAACGAAGTTGTTGCGCGACCTCTTGCGCGTAGGGGTATTCCGCGTCGCTCATTGGGACAACCAGCACCTCGTGCCGCTGCCTGTGTGTTTCTGCTCCTGCATCGGGAGAGGGAATAGCCGCCACCACACGCTCCAGTCCATAGGCAAAGCCTGCCGCCGGCACCGGCTGCCGCCCTCCCAGGAGCTGGACCAGATCATCGTAGCGTCCCCCGCCACAAAGTTGCATGGACGCTTCGTCGTAGATTTCAAAGATCATGCCGGTGTAGTAGTGCAGTCCGCGCCCCATGCCAAAGTCAAGCAGCAACCGCTCGGAGGGGACGGTATGCGATTCGAGCAGCGAGAGGATAGCGCGAGTTTCGTTCAGGGCTTCAATAGATAGCCCCACTTCGTCGAAGAGGGCCGCCGCATGGTCAAGGGCCACCGCGGGGACATCGCAAATCTGGCTCAGCCGCTCAAGCAGGTCGAGGGCCCGGTCAATGCGGGGTTGCGTGTCTTCACACCGCAGCTTTCGCACCAGTCGCCCAACAATCGCTTCGGGGGAGCGTGTACCAAAGGAGAGGTTCACGCCCATCACCTGGAGCATGCCGAGGAGCAAGGTTGTGGCCTGCTCATCGTCCAACCCCTCAAGCAGGACCGGGTCAATCGTTGGTGTGCCGATGGTCTCATAGAGGTGGTGGCACATCTGCTCACTGCCCTGGCTGCGAATACGCTCCAGGTTCCACATCAAAATACCCTGCGTGCGCCCGGACAAGCCCAGTTGCATCAGGACTTCGCGCACCACGCCGATATGCCCCACGCGCACCTGGTAATTGCGCACGCCCACGGTATCCAACCCCGCGCAGGCCAGAGCCAGCACCTCGGCATCGGCGCGGGGGGCCGCTGCCCCGATAATCTCGCTGCCGACCTGGGTAAACTGGCGGAAGGTGAGCCGCTGGGGCCGCTGGTAGCGAAAGACGGGGCCGCCATAGCTCAGCCGCAGGGGGAGCGGCTGTTCCTGCATATGGGACACATAGGCCCGCAGCACCGAGGCGGTCCACTCCGGGCGGAGGGCCAGGTTGCGCCCCCCGAAGGGAAACTCATAGATTTTGCCAACGAGATCTTCTCCCATCTTACGGAGGTAGAGGTCGCGGTGTTCGACAATGGGCAGATCGAGCGCGAGGTAGCCGTAGCTGGCCAGCAGCGACTCAACGTGCATTCGCGTTTGGGCGAGCCGGTGCTGCTCCAGCGGGAGTATGTCGCGCATACCGCGCACCGCTTCGACAGGTGTAGGTGTGCTCATAGGCCCCATTGTACCCGATTCACTATCAGGAGACAAACGCTGCATGTGAAGTACCTGTTCAGAATCAGGGGTATTGCTGCTGGGAGCGCGGGTATCCTACTCGCCCCGATGCAAGCGAGACGCTTGTGCTCCCAGGGTTTTACCCTCAAATGTGAACATTTACCATGTGAACTGTTCAGATTCGGGGATATGGCAGGGCAATCGCATTACCCTGCGTTGAAAGTGGGGGGGTAAGGTTAGTCCCTGGCGGGGAACGCTCCCGGTGGTTTCTTTTTTTGGACATAACCAACGAGAAGTCGTCTCTTTGCGGCCCGTGTGTGCTATAATTCTGGGGAGAGGAGATGAAGGCAATATCCCACGTCCCCCTCGAAACGTTCCTCGCAAGAGAGGAACAATAGCTACCTTTTCTGTTTCTGCTCATTCGCCAGGAGAAACCCATTACCCCATGCTCGCTTACCTCCGCAACCAGCTTGCCGCGCTCCCAGAAATCGCAGCCCTGACCGACGCTCTGGCCAGGGGCCACGCCCTCTTTCCCGATACCAGGTTTCCCGATACCCTGCTACGGGTGGCTCCGTTGCTCGCGGCAGCCCGCCCCCCCGTCGTGGCGGCCCTGGCAACCCGCCTGCGCTCAGAGCCGTCTGCCTCTCCCCGCGTACCCGCGATCCTCTCTGTTGTGGCGACGGCCGAACAGGCCCTTCAGACTGTCAGCGACCTTGCGCTCTGGCTTGATGGCGGGCCGGTATGGCATGCGCCGGTCAGCGAATTGCTCCCCTACGAGCAATCCACCCCCGACCCGACTATCACCGGCCAGCGGCTAGAGGTGCTCCGGCTTCTTGCCAGCATTGAGGCAGGTTCGGGCACCGACAACGCCCCTCCGATCATCGTGGCTCCGATTACCGCGCTACTCCAGCCCACGCTCCCCCCCTCCGTGTGGCGTGAGGCTGTAACCCATCTGCGGGTGGGAGCCAGCCAGTCACAGGACTCGCTCATCCGCCGATGGATAGCCCAGGGCTACCGCGTGGTGGCAATGGTTGAGGAACGCGCCGAACTGGCGCGGCGCGGCGGTATTGTAGACATCTGGAACCCGGCCGACCCGCTCCCGCTCCGCGTCGAGTGGTTTGGCGACGAGATTGATAGTATGCGGCGGTTTGCGCCCGACACACAACGGAGCGAACAACGACTTGACCAGGCTATGGTCGGTCCCCCCCGCGAAATTGCGGTCTGGCGCAGTGAGCAGGCTCTGACTATGCTCCAGCAGCTCAACACCCGCAGCATGCGGGCCGAGGTGCGCGACGAATGGAACACCCTCCGCGGGCAGCTTGAAGCGGGCAGTCAAACCACGATCTGGCCCTTTCTTTCCCCCTTCTTCTCTCCGCTGGCTTCGCTTGCGGAATACCTGCCGCCGGGCAGTGTTGTTCTGCTGAGCGAGGCCGATATGCTGGCTCGGAGCGCGGCGGCCTGGTGTGAGCAGGCCGGGGAGCAACGGGCCGCACTCATTGCTGCAAACGAACTCCCCCCGGATGTCCCCCGCCCCCACCTGGAATGGGAAACAATGTTCCCCCACCACCGCCTGATGCTCGCAGATATGAGCAACAACGAGGTGCCGGGTGAGCCAGTGTTCGCACACATCGGGGAGTCGTCCACGCTCCCTGCACCAGCCTTTGCCCCCGCCGAACACCACAGCGGGCAGCTTCCGCAGCTTGTCCAGCGCATCACAAGCCAGACCGCCGAAGGATGGCACCATGTTGTTGTCACGCCCTATGTTGCCCGCATTCAAGAACTGGTTGAGAAAGCAACCCCTGCTCGCCGCGCTCGCGGTTCTGCCCATTTTGTCCACGCTACGCTGACAGAGGGCTGGCAATCGGACGCATTGCAGACGACGCTCTCGACAGACACGGAGATTTTTGGCTGGCGGCGCAATTGCTCTCTTGCGCGGCGGCAGCGCAAAGCAAGGCGGGAAGAACGCAATGGCGACGAGCGGGCAACATTTCTGCGCGGTCTCAAGCCGGGTGAGCACGTTGTCCACATTGAGCATGGGATTGCGCTCTACAAAGGGCTGCTGCGCCACAAGGTGAGCGGGGTTGAGCGAGAATACCTCGACTTGCGCTTTGCCGCGGGCGAACGGCTCTATGTTTCTGTGGATCAGCTAGACCGCGTGGCTCGCTACGTAGGGGCGGGCGAAGCCAGGCCCCGCCTGACCCGCCTCGGCACGCTAGAGTGGGAGCTGGCCAAGCGCAAAGCGCGGAAGGCCGTCCAGGAACTCGCCAGCGAACTGCTGGACCTCTACGCCCGACGCAAAATCTCGCCCGGCTACGCCTTCCAGCCCGACAGCGAATGGCAGCATGAACTGGAGGATGGTTTTTCCTACACCGAAACAACCGACCAGATTCGCGCTCTGAGCGAGGTCAAGGCCGATATGGAGACCCCGCACCCGATGGACCGCCTCATCTGTGGCGATGTCGGGTTTGGCAAGACCGAGGTTGCGCTGCGGGCCGCGTTCAAGGCCGTGCAAGAGAGCAAACAGGTTGCCGTGCTCGTCCCCACAACGGTGCTGGCACAGCAGCACTACGAAACCTTTCGCCAGCGGATGGCAACATTTCCCATTGCTATCGAGATGCTCTCGCGCTTCCGTTCGGGACGCGAGCAAACCGCCATCCTGAAGGATCTCATCCGCGGCAGGGTTGATATTGTCATTGGCACTCACCGGTTGCTCTCGCGTGATGTCCATTTCAAAGACCTGGGATTGCTGATTATTGATGAGGAGCAACGGTTTGGCGTGCGCCACAAGGAGCGGCTCAAGCAGCTTCGCACCGAGGTAGATGTGCTCACGCTGACAGCTACGCCCATCCCCCGAACACTCTATATGGCTCTGTCGGGCATCCGCGATATGAGCGTGATAGACACGCCCCCGAAGTACCGCCAGCCAGTGAAAACCTATGTGTTGCCCTACACGCGCAAGCTGGTGCGCGAGGCGATGATGCGCGAACTGGAGCGGGAAGGCCAGGTCTACTATCTGCACAACCGCGTTGAGAGCATCTACCGCGTGGCCGACGAGGTTCGGAGCATTGTCCCCGAAGCCCGTGTGGTGGTGGCCCATGGACAACTTGAAGAAAGCCAGCTTGAAAAAGCTATGATGGACTTCTTCAATGGTGAGTATGATGTGCTGGTCTGCACAACGATCATTGAAAATGGACTGGACATTCCTAATGTGAATACCATCATTATTGACAATGCCCCGCTCTTCGGACTGGCGCAGCTCTACCAGCTCCGCGGGCGGGTGGGGCGCAGCACCCGGCGGGCCTACGCCTACCTGCTCTACCATCGCACAAAGCCGATGACGAACGATGCCCGCCGACGGTTGCAGGCCATCCAGGAAGCAACGGAGCCAGGGTCGGGCTTTCGCATTGCTATGCACGATATGGAGATACGAGGCACAGGGTCCCTGCTTGGCGAAGAGCAGAGCGGACACATTGCCGCCGTGGGGTTCGATCTCTATTCGCGGTTGCTTGAGCAGGCTATCAAGCAACTGAAGCAAACCGCGGGACAGCAGGCGACTGATGGCAGCTACCAGCGTGAAGCCGGCGGCTCCCCCCCCTCCCGTTCTTCCCCTCCTTTGCCACCACCTGAACGGGAGGGCGAACAAGTGACCAGGCCAGGGCCCGCCCCGGTGGTAGATGAACGTGTCCTCGTCAACCCGTTGATCACACTGACCCTGCCCCTGCCGGCCTACCTGCCCGAAACCTATATCTCCGACGAGGCAACCCGGCTGAGTGTCTACCAGCGTATGGTCGAGGTACAAACACCCGAAGGGGTCCAGACGCTGCGCCGCGAACTGCGGGACCGTTTCGGCGAAATCCATCTCGCTGCCGAGCAGTTGCTCACCTGGTTGCACATCAAGGTTCTGGCCATCCGGGCCGGTGTGGTTTCCATCACCACCACCGACGAAGCGTTTCTCGTCCGTCTGCCAGGCGAAGCCGCAGCCCGTGAGCGGTTGCAACGGCGGTTCGGGCGCGATAGCCGCATCCAGATTGGGGAACAATTCGCACGCCTGGAGCGGTACACATCCGACAACACCTGGAAAGAAACGCTGGTGGAGATGCTGGAGGTGCTGGCAAGGGGAAAATAGTATAGATAGGTACCTGTTCAGAATCAGGGGTATCGTTCCGGGGAGCGCGGGTATCGGTATCTTGCCCGCCCCAATGCAAGCGGGATGCTTGCGCTCCCAGGGTTTACCCCCAAATGTGAACAGATACATAGAAAGATAGAAGGATCGAAATCGTGGTACTATAGAACTATATACATACCAGCAGAAAGGGGAAAGGCAATGGCTGAAACAAAGCGCGTTGTTGTAACCGGTGCAACCGGGATGATAGGAAAAGCCCTCTGTTCACAATTGACGCTCAAGGGGTATGAGCTGGTTGTGCTCTCGCGCAATCCGGAGCAGGCCCGTCAGAGCGTGCCGGGCGCGGCGGTGAAATGGAACCCCGCCGATGCACAGGGGGAATGGGTGGGGGTGCTGGATGGAGCATTCGGGGTGATCCACCTGGCCGGTGCGCCTGTCGCTGGCAAGCGATGGACCGAGCAGTATAAGGCAGAGCTACGCAATAGCCGCGTTGTGCCCACGCGCACGCTGGTTGAAGCGATGAACTCGGTGAACCAGAAGCCATCGGTTTTTGTGTGTGGCTCGGCAATCGGCTACTATGGCCCGCGTGATGATACGGAACTTGATGAGACGGCCCCGCCGGGCAATGATTTCCTGGGAAAACTGGGCCTTGCCTGGGAACATGAGGGAGCGCGGGCAGGAACATATGGCATCCGAACGGTGCTCCTGCGGACCGGCGTTGTTTTCGACCGGGAAGCAGGGGCCCTGCCAAAGATGGTGTCGCCATTTCGGATGTACGTCGGGGGACCGGTGTTGCCTGGCAGCCAGTGGTTCTCCTGGATACATATTGACGATGAGGTAGGGTTGATATTGCTGGCTCTGGAGGATACGCGGGTTTCGGGACCGCTCAACGCAACGGCCCCGCAGCCACAAACAAACCGCGAGTTTAGCACAACCATTGGCAAGGTGCTTGGCAAGCCTTCGTGGTTGCCGGTGCCCGGCTTTGCCTTGAAAATTCTGTTTGGCGAGATGGCCGATACGCTCACGACGGGGCAGCGGGTTATTCCCCGCAAAGCTCTCGACCTGGGCTACACATTCAAGTTTCCCACGGCAGAGGCAGCCCTGCGTGATTTGCTCACGTAGAAAACATCACAGAGGGCAGGACAAAAAATCATAGGAGTAGTAGAGCGCAAATTCGAGCAGTCTCGGCAAAGCTCTATATGCTTCGTTTTCCAGCGTGTAGCCAACGGTTGTCGCCAACCCGCCAACTTGCTTACGGGTGTTCCAGAGGTGCGACCGTGTGTTGCAGGGTCTCTCCCATTTGCTGATGCGTCGAGGCTATCTTTGCAACTTGTCTATCGGTATGTTGTTGTTGTTTGCCATAAGCTATTCCTGTTGTGGGAAGAGCCACGACCATCAGGGAGCGGGTAGTTTCTCACTTCCCGATGGGCACGGCTCATCACCGGTCACGCGCCACACATTCCTGGTCCCGGCATCCCTGGTCCTAGAGACCGAGTATCCGCGCCTTCGCCGCTTTGAATTCATCTTCGCTAATGATGCCCTGTGAGCGCAACTGCCCCAATCGTTCCAGTTGGGCCAGGACATCGGGGCCCGCCGCCTGAGCGGCCTCTGATTCGCTGGCCTGGTGCATTGTTGGCGGTATAGTAAAGCTATCGAGAATAGGTCCCCCGATACTCTTTCCCAGTTCGCTCCCAACCAACCCGCCAAGTAGCGCGCCGGTAAAGGTGCCAAATATCGGCATAACCGCACTGCCAGCCGCCGCCCCAGCGAGAACCCCCGCCCCAAGACCGGCCATTCCTCCAACGTGCTCGTTCTGTTCGTGTTGGGTCTCAGACATAATTTCTACTCCTTTCAACAATTATGAACAGGTATTGTTACAAGACGGTTTCCTGCGGGCACTCTGGAGAAACGCCCGCCCTCACCTTCATGACGCTCAACGGGGGGATTTTGTTGCAGGAAAATAGCATCTTGCGAAACTGGTGTCGCCTACCACCAGGCATCAATTTCTTTTACGGCTCTGGCAAGGCTCACGAGCAGGTTGGTTCCCCCTGCCAGGGCCAGAACGGGCGCGGCCTGTTCGAGCACCCGAAACGCCCCGGCGCGGTCTGTGGTTGCCAGGCGGATCGCTTTCCCCAGGGCCGCAAAGGAGCGAGCGAGATTGTGCGGAGCCGTTGCAAGGGCAATGGCCAGAAAGCAACGAGCCTGCTCGAAGGGCACCGTTATAGCGGGGATAAGCTCCAGTGAGCGGTCCGGGTCGCCCTGTTCAGTGAGGGCCATCGCAATAGCAGCAAGGTAGCGGCTTGTCTGTTCGGACCGCAGCGGTGCAACAGGCTTTTTCGTATCGGTATGCTTGCCGATGGCCTCGCTGGCATTGATAGCTTCTTCTGTGTGGCCCGCCGCCACGAGCAGCGGAGCAATAATGGTGAGGGCCCGCGAACGTTCGTAGGGGGTTTCTATCTTGCGAGTCAGCCAGAGGGCCGGCAGGGGTGCGCCTGTTTGCAAGAGTGCAATGCACACATTCGCCAGAGCGCGGTCGCGGTCGCGGTCATCTTTGATTTCAAGCGCGAGGGCCTGCGCCTCCTGCCACGCTCCATGTTCCGAGAACACCCGCGCCAGCTCATCCAGCGTCCAGTCGCGCTCATCCTGGTCGGAGAGGCCGCGGGCAATCTCCAGCCCCTCCCGATGGTAGCCGGCCTGCGTAAGCGCGACAGCCACCCGCGAGTGGGCACGGTCGCGCTCTTCTTCTGTCGAGAGCTGACTGGCAACATCGAGGGCTTCCTGCTGGTGGCCAAGCGAGGCATAGGCGGCGGCCAGCATCGTCACGAGCGGTACACGCATATCATCCTGGAGCGTTTTGATAGCTGCATTGGCTTGCTCCAGTGCAGCCATCGCAACCGTTGTCCCCACTACAGAACGCAGGTTCAAGAGCGTGGAGACCCGCAGCGAGATTGTGCCAATCTGTTTTGCAACTTGCAGGGCTTCCGTCTCCTGCCCGGCCCGGGCCAGGGTTTCGGAGAGACGCGCCAGCCCATGCTCCTGCTGGTTGGAGCTTTCAAGCTGTTCAATGCGTGATTTTGCTGCGGCGGCATCGTGGCTGGCCTGGTCGCAGGCCAGTTCAATTTCGGCCCAGGCCCGCGCCGTCTCTGTTGCAATATCGGCCAGCAGCATCTCCGCCGTATAGGTATCGCCAGAGCGGGCCTGCGCCACAGCAACTTCGGCCATCGCCCACGCTCCCAGGCTCTCATGATGAATGGCCCCGGCCACCCGGCGGGCCTGGAGAAGTTCGCCAATCCCCAGGAGATGGCGGACAACAACAGTCTCGGCCATCCCCCGCTTTTCAATGTGGCCGATATATCCGCTGATTTCCAGGGCCGCGTCAACTTCGTGCTGATCCAGAGCCGCACGCGCCAGAGCGGTGAGAAGCTGGTCGCGCTGTTCCTGCCACGAGGCTGGAATCCGTTGTTCTTCGAGATCCAGGGCTTGCGAGAGCAACCGCATGGCCGACGAGCGCATCTTTGCCGCATAGCAGGCCTCGCCCAGTTTGCGAAAAACCTGGGCCTTCGAGCGTCCATCGGGAAGCTGCTCAACTACATCGAGCACCCGCTTCAATCCCGTCTCACGCCCAAGCTGTTCGAGAGCCACGTTGAGGGCTTCGACGGCAACATCGGGCGCAAGCGAGCGTGAGAGGGAAAGCAGCGTCCCCGTGAGCACAACGCTCCGCCCGACCCGCAGCAACATCTCGTCCAGCTTGCAGGTTTCTCCTTCGGCGGTCTCCTGTTCCTGATAGGCGGCGAGGTCAGTTGTCGTGTAGAGTTCCCAGGCCAGGTCACGCGAGGCCTGGAAAAGGTTTCCGCTGCGCCGTTCCTGGTTGCGCACCCACGGACGCTGGGCCACCATTGGCAGTAGGGTATGGCGTGTGTGGTATGTTCCAAGCGCAGCGTGGCGGGCAAAATTGCGGTTGAGATAGGCCCGGTGTGCAGCTGCCTGCCCCGCTACGGGGGATGGCGAGGGGTCGGGCATAGCTTTTTCGCCCCCCCCCTTCTCTCCCGTTGCTCCTTGCGAAGTATAGCTTCCCCCCTGCTCCAGACGGAGCGTGTATTCGACAATATCTGCATGCACCTGGGCCAGGGCGGTCGGGTGCTGCCGCGCCAGGTAGTCCTCCAGGGACCAGTGGGCAAAGAGCACTTCGGAATCGGTGGACGCGGTGCGACGGGTAACAATGCCGATAGCTTCCCACGTATCCAGCAGCGGGACAGCATCTATGCCAAGCAGTTCGTTGCAGAGGGCAATGGGGAGCGATTCGCCAGCGGCGGCCATCATCAAGGCAAGCCGTTGCCCCTGTTCGTCGAGGGTGCCCCACCAGTGCTCATAGAGCGATTCTAGCCCGACACGAAGCGAGGCTTTATCAAGCACCCCCTGTTTGACCAGACCAGCGGCAATCCGCAAGAAGAGAAAATTCCCCTGGGCAGCGGCAACGAGCGTGCCAAACCACTCCGGCGGGCACCCATCGGCTTGCAGCGTGAGAGCCTGTTCGCGGCGAATCTCATTGCCCGAAAGCGGAAGCGATATGTGGATGTCTGGCGTAAAGGGGAGAGGAGTATCGGGCGTACAGCCATAGAGAATGAGCAGGTGATCGGGCAGGGTTGCTGGAAACACGAGCGGGAGCGGGCTAGAGGGTTGTTGTCGTGGTGCGGGCGCGTCTATCACCAGCACAATTGGCTGGATGTTGTCGGGGTCTTGCTGGCTCGCGGCGTGCTGCGCAGCAACGCCAGCGAGAAACTGCTCCAGGGCTTTCGGGTCGCTGTTGGCGGCGGGAGGGGGGAGTGGCACCTGCACCCGGTATAGCCCGATAAGTTGAACGCACAGGGCCACTGCTCCCTGTGCGCTATCTTCATCACAAAACCAGAATGCATAGGGGTGGCTTGCTGCCAGGTGCGCCAGCAGCGATGTCACCCCGCTCCCCGGCGGCCCCACCAGCGCAATCACGCCGCTCCGCACCTGCTGGAGAGCGCGGTCCACCTCTGCCAGCAGCGAGGGTTGATACCGCCGGGCCCAGCGGGCCAGGGCGACCTCCTGCCGCGCCAGGCTTGTTTCAACCGAGGCGCGGAGCAGGAGATAGCCATCCAGCGCGGCCAGGGCCGGGGGGCGGCCAGATTGGGGAGTAATCGCCAGTGTCACGACACCTCAACAGTTGCGCCCGTGTCGGCGAGTTTGCTTTTTGCCGCTTCTGCGTCCTCTTTCGCAATGCCCTCTTTCACGGGCTTGGGCGCACCCTCAACCAGGTCTTTGGCTTCCTTCAGCCCCAGGCCAGTGAGTTCACGAACTACCTTGATGACCTGGATCTTGTTGGGGCCAATCTCCTTGAGAATAACATCGAAGGAATCTTTCTCTTCTTCGGCCGCCGGGGCCTCAGCCCCATTCCCGCCACCAGCCGGTGCCGCCACCGCTCCCATCGCGACCGGGGCGGCCGCCGTTACTCCCCATTTGTCCTCCATCTCCTTCTTCAGTTCGACCAGTTCCAGCACATTCAACTCTTCTATCGAAGAGATGATATTGAGAACTTTTTCGTTTGCCATTGTTTTCTCTGCTCCTTGATTTATGTTACCTATTGAATTGATACCAGTTGCTATTGCTACGCCGCTGTTTTTGCGGTTTCTCCGTCTCCCTGCAATTTATCAATACGGGCCTGCACCACGTAGGCAATGTTTGAAACAAGCCCGCTGATAGCCCCGACCACACCGGACACTGGCGACTGGACACCGCCGAGAATGCTGGCGAGCAGTTGCTCACGCGAGGGCATACTCGCCACCTGCTTGAGGCCATCGGCATCAAACGGCGAGTGTCCGAGCACCCCTCCCCGAATGGAAATTTTCGAGTTTGTCCCAAGATACTGGTCAAGCGTTTTTGCTGTTCGGGCCACGTCGTCATAGGCGAGCGTGAGGGCCGTTGGGCCTGCGAGCAGCGGTTCAAGTTCCTCGTGGTTTGCGGCTCGCGCTGCCATCCGTATCAAGGTGTTCTTGGCAACCATGATCTCCGCGCCATTCTCTTGCAGTTTCCGGCGCAGTTCGGTCATTTCGGCCACATTCAGCCCCCGATAGTCGGCAACAACCGTCATTTGCATGCGGGCGAGTCTGTCGGTCAGGTCTGCCAAAACCGTTATTTTTCGTTCGGTTGGCATCGTGGTTTCACCTCCTCAAAAAATGGTATGGGAAAGTCATTGTTCTACAAAAAACGCCACCGCGTCCCCAGACACGGTGGCCAGCCACAATGATTGATATACGCGACAGGAAAGCCCCGCTCATTCCTGTGTTGTGTCTGCGGACAAGCCGCACCCCTGCCCCTGTCGGAGCCACGCCACAGGACGCGCATATTCAGTATTGCTGACACTACCTCGGCTGGCCCCCGGTTCCGAACACTTCGGACCGGGCATTAAGGGGGATTCGCCCACCAGCGGTCTGGGGTAGCCTGTTCGCTCTTGTTACTCGTGTTTCATAGCCTGTGCTTCAGTTGGATTGATCCGCACACCGGGCCCCATTGTGCTCGTTACCGTCACACTTTTGATGTAGGTTCCCTTTGCATTGGCGGGGCGAGCTGTTTTGACCGTGTCCATCAGAGCGGCCAGATTTTCATAGAGTTGCTCGGTGGTAAAACTTGCTTTGCCGATGACAACGTGCAGCAACCCGGTGCGGTCATTGCGTATTTCCACCCGTCCACCACGCACCTCATTGATGGTGCGGGATAGATCTTCGAGAGGGACAACCGTCCCGCTTTTCGGGTTTGGCATCAGTCCACGGGGGCCGAGTTTGCGCCCCAGGCGGCCCACTTTGCTCATCAGGTCTGGGGTGGCGATAACCACGTCGAAATCGAAGAAATCTTCCTTATCAATGCGGGTAATCAACTCGTCGTTGCCGACAAAATCGGCTCCGGCTTCCTCGGCGGCCCGCATCCCTTCGCCCTGGGCAAAAACAAGCACTCGAACCTTTTTACCTGTGCCCTGGGGCAACGAAACGGTGGTGCGGACATTCTGGTCGGCGTGCCGCGGATCAATTCCCAACCGCAAATGCGCTTCAATCGTTGCGTCGAATTTGACAAACGACGTTTCCCGGGCCAGCCGTATCGCCTCTTCGGGCGAATAGAACGCAAACCGGTCAATTTTTTTCGCAGCCTCAAGATATTTTTTGCCACGCTTTGACATTGCTCTACTCCCTGGTGGTTCAAACGGGTTTCCCCTCCCACCTATCACCTATCACCTATCAGCTATCACCTATCACCTATCACCTATCACTCGACAACCTGAATACCCATACTCCGGGCCGTGCCAGCAATCACTTTTTCGGCAGCGTCAAGGTCAATGGCATTCAGGTCGGGCATTTTTATTTTGGCAATATCCCGAACCTGGTCGCGGGTGACGGAGCCAGAGGTTGACCGCCCCGGCGTGCTTGAGCCTTTTTGCACACTCGCAGCCTTGCGGAGCAGGTCGGCGGCAGGCGGGGTGAGGAGCCGGACCGTAAACGAACGGTCGCTATAGATTGTTACTTCGGCTGGTACAATACTCCCCGCCTGCGCGGAAGTTTTCTCGTTATATTCCTTGACGAACGCCATGATGTTCACGCCGTATTGTCCAAGTGCGGGGCCCACCGGTGGTGCCGGGGTGGCTTTGCCTGCACTGAGCTGGAGTTTCAAAACGGCTGCTAGTTTTTTTGCCACAGTTACACTCTCCGCCTAGTCTACCAATCGTGTTACCTGGAGGAAATCAAGTTCAATGGGGGCTTCGCGCCCAAAGAAGGAGACCAGCACTCGCACGCGCCCCCGTTCATGGTCTATCGCGTCAACCACACCCTCAAAATCGGTGAAGGGGCCATCGGTAATTTTGACCGCCTGGCCAACCTGGTAGCTCACGCGCACTCTGGGGGCTTCCGCTTCCATCTGCTTGAGGATGGCTTTTACCTCGGATTCCTCAAGCGGCACCGGGCGGTTCCCATGCCCCACAAAACTCGTTACGCCGGGCGTATTTCGCACAACATACCACGAGTCATCATTCAGGCACATATGCACCAGCACATAGCCAGGATAGATCTTTTTGCTCACGACGCGCCGCTGTCCGTTTTTTATCTCTATCTCTTCTTCGGTCGGAACAATGACGCGGAAAATCTGGTCGCCCATTTCCATTGATTCAATGCGGTGTTCCAGATTCTGCCGCACTTTGTTCTCATAGCCCGAATAGGTATGGATCACATACCAGTGGCGGTCTTCATCTTCAATTTGTCCAGAACTGGACTTCCTTTGATCTTCTTGATCTTCCGTGTTCATTCCCAATCACCCTTACCTGCGGGGACGATGCGCTGGCAGCATCCCCCCTCCGCTCCAAAAAGTTATTGGATCAGGCTCAAAAGCAGGGCATAGAGCCACCCGAAGAGAATATCGCCGGCAAACAGGTACAGGCCTATCACCAGAGAGATCACAATGACCACAATCGTGAGGCGGATCGTTTCCTGACGAGTCGGCCAGACAACTTTGCGTAACTCAGAACGAGTCTCACGCAGCACTCGTATAATACTTGCACCCTGGCTCTCTTTTTCTTTTCCTTTTGTGGTGGCCATCACCTTTCCTTACGTTTTTTCTTCTGTGTCACCCTGCAACGCCCCGATATGCATTAAAAAACGAGTCTCACAGAAAAACGCTACCATTCATTCCCCTCCCCCTATGGGGTGTTGGGGAATGAATGGCGGTCTTTCTTTAGCAGGAGCACCCGTCAAACGTGGGCAAGCAGGCGGGTCAGCTATTTCTCTCCGCATCAAACAACGCTGGTGACAACGCCGGCTCCGACTGTTCGTCCACCTTCGCGGATGGCAAAGCGCAACCCTTGCTCGATAGCCACGGGGACAATCAATTCCACGTCCATTTCCACGTTGTCGCCCGGTATCACCATTTCAATTCCTTCGGGGAACTCAATGGAACCTGTTACGTCGGTGGTTCGGATGTAGAACTGGGGGCGGTAGCCGCGGAAGAAGGGGGTATGTCGGCCTCCCTCTTCTTTTTTCAGCACATACACCTGGGCTTTGAATTTTTGATGTGGGCTGATGCTACCGGGCTTCGCCAGCACTTGCCCGCGCTCAACTTGATGTCGCTCAACACCACGGAGCAGACACCCCACGTTGTCGCCGGCCATCCCTTCGTCCAGTTCTTTCTTAAACATTTCAACGCCGGTCACAACGGTTTTTCGCGGCAGTTCTTCGGTCATCCCGACAATTTCAATGGTTTCGCCAACTTTGACGCGCCCACGCTCAACCCGGCCCGTCACCACAGTCCCACGTCCTTTGATGCCAAACACGTCTTCAATCGGCATCAGGAATGGTTTATCGAGATCGCGCTCTGGCGTGGGGATGTAGCTATCTACTGCTTCCATCAATTCCAGAATACACTTATACTCTGGGGCGTTGATGTCGGTGCTGGTACACTCGATGGCCTGCAACGCACTCCCGCGGATGATGGGAATATCGTCGCCCGGAAATTTATACTGGCTGAGCAGTTCTCGCAACTCCATTTCGACCAGTTCCAACAGTTCTTCGTCGTCCATCATGTCTACTTTGTTGAGGAAGACGACCATAGCGGGAACTTCGACCTGATAGGCCAGCAAGATGTGTTCTCGTGTCTGGGGCATCGGCCCGTCGGGGGCGGCCACCACGAGGATAGAACCGTCCATCTGGGCCGCGCCGGTAATCATATTTTTAATATAGTCGGCGTGGCCGGGGCAGTCTACGTGGGCGTAGTGCCGGTTGTCTGTCTGATACTCAACGTGACGAATAGCAATTGTAATACCGCGGGCTTTTTCTTCGGGGGCGTTGTCAATCTGGTCATAGGCGACATAGCTTGCCCCACCCCTCAGGGACAGCACTTTTGTTATCGCTGCGGTCAGCGTGGTTTTTCCGTGGTCTACGTGACCAATGGTTCCAATGTTAATATGCGGTTTATTACGCTCAAACTTCTGCTTTGCCATGTACTCTTGCGCTCCTTGAAAAAGGTTGTCAGCTATCCTTTACCTATCTGGAGCCCACGACGGGACTTGAACCCGTGACCTCATTCTTACCAAGAATGTGCTCTACCAACTGAGCTACGTGGGCCTGTCAGGTGGGCCTGTCGAAGGGCCCTCAACTCAACCGATATGGTTCTTCAAACACTGTTTCCCAGGAGAGATGCTCACTTGCTCCTGGCGTATTCATCTCAGATTCTGCCTGCCTCCGCGACTTCTCGAACAACTGCGAGAGCAAGTCTGGAACGAGCGGACGGAGCGATGGTTCTTCCTCAAGCAGGTCTGCCATCTCAATCCGCGTATGTTCGATGGTGGCGACCCAAATAAGCTGGCTCTTCAGGGCCCGGCGGGTCCGAGCGGCTCAATGCGTCGGTTAGCTCCTGGATACCCCTCCCGCTTCTTCGACAGCCAGCATGTAATCATCGTGACCGCCCTATCGTCTGCCCTTGCGGGCGAACTGGTCAACATCGGCTCATGGGCTTCCCCCCCAAGCCCAGGCCCTTCAGTCCTGGGTCGTTGACTCGTGCTGATATGTTTCGGTTGTTCCGGTCCGGTCTTTGCGAAAGTGTGTATTGTGAAACTATGTCTGGTGGGCCGGGCTGGATTCGAACCAGCGTAGGCGTAAGCCAGCGATTTTACAGACCGCCCCCTTTAGCCACTCGGGCACCGACCCCCGTTGTTTCGTTTTTCTTGTTTGTCGCTTCTGGAGCCGACGCAGGGACTTGAACCCTGAACCGGTTGTTTACAAAACAACTGCTCTGCCAATTGAGCTACGTCGGCAATTCCACAACAAAATAAGCTGACCCCACGTCAGCAGGGGCATTGTACCACAACGGAGAGCAATATGCAAGTAGGAATGATTGGGTGATTGGGTAGTCCTGCATATCACTTTCCGACAACGCATCAGTATATCAATATGGTCAGACCAAAACCGGATAGATAGTTTCACCACAAAGGCACGGAGTACACAAAGGGAATCCCTTTCACAAAGCCTTTGTGCGCTTTGTGTCTCTGGTTTTTTTTAAGTGTTCAGGCGAACATGGTATCAGACCACTAGCCAGTGGTTCGGAGTCCGCTGGCAATGGCATTGACCGAAAAGAAAAGCTGCCGCAGCACCCGCTCTGCGGCCTGAGGGTCGGTCTGCTGGATGGCCCGCCAGGTGCGGAGCAGGTCAATTTGCTGATGGTGCAGCAGACGTAGCCCTTCCTGACGCAAACTCAGGGCGCGGTGCAGGCGGGGGCGACGTTCCGTGAGCGGACGCTGGTAGATAGTTTCGATCATATTGCGGGTCCGCTCGTATTCTGCAAGGATGAGATCGAGTATGCAGCTACGGATAGCCTGATCTTCCACAAGCCGGGCGTAGGCGTTCATCATCTCCGTGTCGGCAGTGGCGAGACTGGTAGCGACATTGCTGAGAATGTAGTTCAGGGCTGGTTGGACCAGGGCATGCTCCCGCAGGGCCGCAAAGGTGGCGGGGGTTTCACGGGCCAGGGCTTCAAGCGCGCTCCCTACACCATACCAACCGGAGAGATAGTAGCGGGCCTGATTCCAGCTAAAGACCCACGGAATAGCCCGCAAATCCTCAAGCGAACGTTGCCCGCTGCGGCGCGAGGGGCGTGAGCCGATGTGACTCAATTCGATAACATCAATGGGGGTTGCCTGGCGGAAGAATGTCAGAAACCCGTTGGTGGTGAGCAGGCGACGGTAGACCTCGCGGCTGTGCCGGGCTATCGTGTCCATCGGGGGCGTGAGGGGAAGGCAGGTCTTTGGTGTGGCCTGGTGGCGCAGGGTTGCTTCTGTGGTGCCCGCCAGCAGCAGCTCCAGGTTGTAGACGGCATTCAGGCGGTTGGCGTATTTCTGGGCAATCGTCTCGCCCTGCTCGGTCATACGCAGGTCCCCGTTGAGCGAGGAGTGGGGCAAGGCTCGCAGAAAGCGATGGGTGGGACCGGCCCCGCGGCTGATGGTCCCGCCGCGCCCGTGGAAAAAGCGTATCCTTACGCCGCACGCTTGCCCCACCTCTCCGATTGCGTCCTGGGCACGGTAGAGGCCCCACAGACTGGCAAAGATCCCGCCATCCTTGTTGCTGTCGCTGTAGCCAATCATTACCTGCTGCACGGGCGTATCCTCGCCGCTGCGGGCCTGCTGCACATCCAGGCTTCGCCTGGTGACAGGGTGCTCCAGAAAACCGTGCAAAATATCTGGCGCATGCTCCAGGTCGTCAATCGTCTCGAAGAGTGGCACGACCGGCACCTTGCAGACCAGCCCATCGGAGGTATTGATACACAGCCCGACCTCGCGGGCCAGCACATAGACCACGAGCAAATCGGAGAGACTGCGCGTCATACTCACAATGAGTGAGCCGATACCATCCGGCCCATAATCGCGGATATGGTCGCGGACAACGCGGTAGCAGCCAAGCACTGCGTCGGCCTCCTGGCCAACCGGACTGTCCAGGCGGGTGAAGGGGCGCGGCGAGCGAAGTTCACCATTGAGAAAATCAAGACGGCGTTGCTCATCCCACTGGGAGAAGGTTGCTCCCTCTTCCAGCCCGGCGGCCTGCATAAGCTGGACAAGAGCCATATCGTGAAAGCGACTATTCTGGCGAATGTCGAGGGCGGCAAGATGGAAACCCAGGGTTTGCACCATTCGCATGAGAGGTTGAACGGCTGCGCGGGCAAGCCGCCAGGCTCCCACAGCAAACAGCGAATCGTAGAGGATTTGCAAATCGTTGGTCAGTTCGCTTGCCAGAGGATAGCAGCCCGGGCCCTGTTCAGCCGCTGGCTCTTTCGAGGGTTCCACGAGCGTTGTTCCTGTGCTATCGAGGGGCAAACGGGCCATCATCAAGTTGACCATTTGCCGCCAGGGTTCGTTGGTGTTACGCTGAATAGCCTGTTGTCCGCGTTCGCCCAACCCCTCAGCCGTTGTTGCTATCCACTCAACCAGATGGTGGGGTGGCTCCTGGAGATGTTCGGAGAGGCTGAGCCGCGTTACCAGACTGGTGAGCCGCTGCTGAATGATGATGAGCGCGTTCAACCGCATATCGTGGAGGGTCTGGCGCGTCACCTGCCGGGTAACGAGCGGGTGTCCATCGCGGTCTCCCCCGACCCAGTTGCCAAACGAGAGGCGCGGAAGCTGGCTTGCTTCGGAGAGCAATGTGGGGTCGAAGCCGGCCTCTTTCCAGGCATAGCGGAGGCGTTCGTCGAGCACCGGTAGCACGTCGGGAAAGACATTGCGGAGATAGTGCATAATGTTTCGCAGCTCAACGATAATCTCCGGCTTCTTGAGGAAAATTTCGCCTGTGCGCCAGAGCAACTCCAGCAATACTTTGATGTCATCGCGTATTTGCTGCCGTTCCATTGGACTCCAGACCTGGTTCTCATTTTTGACCAGGAGCAGGTAGAGGGCGCGATGATGCTCCATAACGGTTGAACGTTTGGCTTCGGTGGGGTGGGCCGTCAGCACAGGCTCAACGCGGATGTGCGGCAACATTGCGGCAATGTCTCGGTCGGTTAGCTCCAGTTCGCGTAGCCGCTGGAGATTCCGTCCCCAGAGTCCAGATTCCCGCGCCATTCCCGCTTCTGTTTCCGTGATGCGGCGCGTTTGTACGCCAGCGTTCTCCTCAACCATGTTGAGTAATTGAAACGAAATAGAATAGGCCTGCGCAATACGTTCGGGTGGCAGGCCATCGAACAGGGGGGGATGCGCTCCCTGCCAGGGCAGATGGCGGGCCAGCTCCTGCTCACCCAGTTCTTCAAGCACCTCTCGAAAACAGCTCATGAGAAACGGCAAATCACGGTCTACTTTTTCAAAATCTCTATCGCTCATAACCCCTCATTCATCTGGCTTTTTTCCTGATGTGTCTGGTCTACGGGCCATCATACCACAGGTTCAGCATAGCTGTTTCCCGGCTATTTGGGTACGGTATGTATAGAGGCAGGAGGAGCAAATGAGTATTGTTATTTCCGTCGAGACAATCCAGGCAACACAGCCATCTGCCGACCGCTACCACGGGGACCTCCTGGCCTGGCGACGAGCGATGCGCCAGGCATCACGCTAGAGTTTCAGCCACCCGGCAGTTTCTCATCCCTCACCGATATGGTTTGAACCGCGGGGTTTTTTGTCTCATTTTAAGAGTACCATGAAACAAGCCGGAGATGGGGCATCTCCGGCTTGTTCTCTCTGTCTGTGGAATGTTTGTATAATCGGGCAGGGTATCAGGCGACCAGTTCGCCCACGCCTTCTTCGGCAAGAACGTGCTCGGTCTGTGGTTCTGCTGTGGTGCGGTGCAGGCGGCTTGCTGTTGAGCGCAGCCGGTGCTCCATAATAGCAAGAACCTGGTCGGTTGAGGCTGATACCACAGCTGCACTGTTGGCAAAATTCAGCTTATTGGTAATATCAATATCATGGTCATGCAGTGCTTTGCCTGAACCAGGGATAGTGTTTGCCAACTTGCTCACTGTCCACTGTTCATAAATACTTGTTCTCATGGTTGTTCCCCCCCTTGTTTCTTTAACTTCTCTGTGTCCTTCCCTCTTGCTCTTTATGCTCTTTAAGAGGGATGTCGTTGCAACGCTGCAACTCATCATTGACTATATTGTAGCATACGGTATGGTCATTTTCAACAAAACGGGAGGGGTTTTTCTTGTACAACATGTACAAATCACCCAAAAAACGTAATCGTTCAGCCCCCCACCTGTCCTCTCCCCAGCGGGGGGAGGGATTGGGAGGGGGCCGCCGCCGTCCATATCGGGGCAAGCGAGACGCTTGCGCTCCCAGGGACTGGGGATTGCCCGAACCCAGTGAACGCTTACCCAAAAAACACCCGGTCTGCGTTGTCCCAGATAGTCGCGGCTACTTCCTCAAGCGGGGCCTGCCGTAGCGTGGCTATCTGTTGGGCAACAAGCGCAACGTGGGCCGGCTCGTTGCGCTGGCCGCGGTGCGGGTGGGGCGTGAGGAAGGGGCTATCGGTTTCAACGAGGATTGCATCGGCGGGGGCGCGGCGGGCGACCTCGTGCAGGGTCGTTGCTTTGGCAAAGGTGACGGGGCCGGAGAAGGAGAGGAGAAAGCCGACATCCAGGCAGGCGCGGGCATGTTCCCAGTTGCCAGAGAAGGAGTGCATCACGCCGGGCTGCCCGCGGGCGTGGGTGTGGAGCAGGTCGGCGGTATCCTGGTGGGCCTCGCGGCTGTGGATGACGACGGGCAGGCCCAGCTCTCGCGCCAGAGCCAGTTGTTCAATAAAGACGCGCTGCTGGAGATCGCGTGGTGCGTAGTCGCGGTAGTAGTCCAGGCCAATCTCGCCGATGGCGACGGCTTTCGGGTGGGCCGCAAGCGTGCGCACCCCGTCGAGCCAGCCGGGGGGGGCTTCGTGGGCGTGGTTCGGCTGAATGCCGACAACGGCGAATATCTGCGGGTAGCGTTCGGCCAGCGCGAGGGCGGCCCGGCTGGAGTCCAGGTCGTAGCCCACCTCGATGATGCGGGCCACGCCTGCGGCAGCAGCAGCTTCTAGCACCTGCTCACGGTCATTGTCGAAGTGTTCGCAATGCAGGTGGGTATGGGTGTCTATCAGGCGTGGTCGTTTGTGTTGCATTGTTCTCGTCTGGTCTCCCTTCCCTCGTTGCTTGCTCTAGCGCACCCCGAACACCCGTATTGTCCTATCGTCCGAGCCAGCAGCAATCAGCTTGCCGTCGGGCGAGAAAGCAACGCTGGTTACATCGTCGCCAAACCCGCCAATGACCCGAAGATTGCTCCCATCGCCAACCAGCCAGAGTATGACCGTCTCATCGTTTGCTGCCGATGCAAGCATCTGACCGTCGGGCGAAAACGCCACGCCAAACACGCTATCGGAGTGGCCGCGCAGGGTGCGAACGAGCGACCCATCGCTGACCCGCCAGATTTTTACCGTGTTGTCGGAATCGGCGGCACCGGAGGCAAGCAACTGGCCATCGGGCGAAAACGCAACGCTCATCACATCGTTCTTGTGTCCATCAAGCACCTGGAAGCCCGGCCCGCTCCCCACGCGCCACAGGCGGACCTTGTTATCGTTCGCGCCAATGGCCAGGGTGGTGCCATCGGGTGAAAACGCGACACTCATCACGTCGTCGCCAATGTTGAGCACATCCAGCGTGGCCCCATCGCTGGCCCGCCAGATACGCACGGTGTTATCGCGTGAGCCGGAAGCGTAGAGCAGACCATCGCGGGAGAAGGTGACGCAGGTGACATCCCCCTCGTGCCCTTTGAGCGTGCGGATATGCCCACCCGTGGAAGTCTCCCAGACCCGCAACGTTTCATCATCGGACGCAGAAACGAGCGTGCGCCCATCGGGGGCAAACACTGCGTCATTCACATCATCTTCATGCCCTTCAAGCGCAAGCAACGGGGTATTGTCGCTTACGCGCCACACCCGCACCAGGTCTTCATCGGTTGCCGCCGCGAGTGTTTGCCCATCGGGAGAGAAGACCACGCTGTTGATGCTATCCCACATTCCTTCCCAACGGGAAATCTCGCCAATCTGATGCACGGTGACAATGGAGATAGCACCGGGCGGGGCCACCGCTACTGTCGGGGCAGCAGGGGGCACGGTGGGTGCAGGTTGCGGGGCTTCTGTGGCTTCTGGTGAGGGCGAGGGAGAAGGGGTTGTTGCTGTGGTTGATGCGGTGGGCGTTTGCGTTGTGTTGATGCCAGCAACGCCATCCCCTTTCCCCATAATCGCCATAGAGAGCATAATCAGGGCCACCACCGCAATGATGCCGCTGACAAAGGGCAACATCCAGCGGTTTTTCGGCATTTGCACCGGTAATGAAGGGGAAGCGGGCGTTATCTCGCCACGTTGCGGGCCAGCAGGCCTTTGCTCGGATGGGGACAGCGGAGCGGGCGACTGCCGCACCGGAGGGGCCGCCTGCGAGGGGGACAGGCCAGGAGCGGGACGGGCCGCGGGGCGCATCCCCGGCACCTGCACTGTCGGGGCCGAGTGGAAGTCCGGCCCTTGCGGTTGCTGCTGCGCTGGCGGTTGTCCCTTTGCCTGTTGCAGAGCCGTCCGCATCTCGGCAGCACTGGAGAAACGTTCCCCGGTCTGGATAGCCATAGCCTGTAAGAGCACGTTGCTGATTGCAGGGGGCACCTGCGGGTTGATCTCGTGGGCGGGACGTTGCGGATCAGGATTGCCAAAGGCTACTTCGGAGGTACGTGAGAGGGCATCTTCGGGGGGGGCTGTGGTCAGCAGATGGTACAGCGTTGCGGCCAGCGAGTAGAGATCGCTCCGCTGGTCGGTGCCGCTCCCCTGGATTTGCTCTATCGGGGCATATTCCGGGGTGTAAAACTTGACGCTTTGCCCCTCCAGACTGCGCGTCTGCATCGCGGAGCCGCCTTTTGCAATGCCAAAGTCGAGCAAAATAATTTGCCCGTTTGCGGCCAGCTTGAGGTTTTGCGGCTTGATGTCGCGGTGGATGACCGGGGGATGCTGCCCGTGGAGGTATTCTAGCGCATCAAGCAACTGGTCGGCCCATTGCAACACCTCGTCCACAGAAAACAGCCGGCTCCCCGTGGTGATCATGTGGTGCAGGTCCTCACCGGGGATAAATTCCATCACGAGGAAATGGCCGCTCTCATCGGCGAAATAATCTATAACCCGCGGGAGCGCGGAATGGCGCAACCCATTCAGCAGTTTCGCCTCGCGCTCGAAGGCGCGGTCTGTCTCTTCGTCGCTGACCAGCTTTTGCTTCAGCGCAACGGGTGCCCCAAACCGCTGGTCAATGGCGCGGTAGATTGCGCCCATTCCCCCCTGGCCAATCAATTGCTCAATCAGATAGCGATTCTGGACAAGTGTCCCCGGTTGTAACATGGTCATAGCTTTTGCCTTCTACCTTGCGCTTGCATGTATCTGAAGCATAGTATACCATACCCCTACTCCTCAATCTGCCGCGCCAGCAAAATAGCCTGGGCCACCTCTTTCATCGTGCAGCGATTGTTCATTGCCATTTTCTGGATCTTGCGGAAGGCCTCGACCTCGCGCAGCCCCTGGCTGTCCATCAAGTGCCCTTTGGCCCGCTCAATGATGACGCGGGTATCAAGCAGTTCCTGAAGTTCGTCTTTTTCTCGCTGCTGGTTGCACAATAGCTTCCAGCGGGCACAGGCAACCTCGATAGTGGGCATAAGGTCGCTTTCCTGGATGGGCTTGATGAGGAGTCCAGATGCTCCCGCCTGGCCCGCACGGGCCACCAGTTCGCGGGTGCTCCGGGTGGTCAGCAGCACCACTGGCGCAAGCCGCTCACTCGACAATACCTGTGCTACGGCTATCCCATCCGTATGGGGCAGATCTACGTCGGCCAGCACAATATCCGGGCGCAGGTGGCGCGTTTTCTCCACGGTGCTGCTGCCGTCTGTGGCCTCCCCCACAACCAGGTATCCGAGCGTTTCCAACATATCGCGAATTTGACCCGGCAAAAAAGGGGCTTTGTCGGCAATGAGAACGCGGCCCCCTGCTATCTGTTCGTTCTGTTTCATACTGCGATGTGAGAGGGAAAGGACAGGTTTCCCTTTCTCACAGGTTTTTTCTTTGTGATCGTTTGTCATAGTTCAGTATACCCCACCAGATGGGTGGAAACAACAGGGCAGAGGGGATAAATTGTTGTCCTCTATGATTGTGCCCCTCTCCCCATGCTACAATATGTATCACGATGCCGATACTTATTGATGGGCACAACTTGATAGGACACATACCTGACCTCAGCCTGGCCGATGAGGACGACGAGGCTCAGCTTGTTATGCTGCTGCGCCGATATGCAGCTCTCAAGCGGGCGCGGCGGATCGTTGTGGTTTTCGATCAGGGGAGTTACGGGCACCCCCAGAACCTCAACGGCTACGGCGTGGAGTGCCATTTTGCCCGCTCCCCCCAGGATGCAGACCGCGAACTTATCCGGCGTATCCGCGCTATCAAGCGGGCGTATAGCTGGCAGGTTGTCACCTCGGACCGCGCTGTTGCGGGGGAGGCCCGCTCCCATCGGATTGTTGTGGTCTCTTCGGCAGAGTTTGCCCGTCGTTTGCTCTCGCGCCCACGGCGGTCCGACAAAGATAAGCAGGATGCTGACCCCATTGAGAGCCACAAAGAGCGCAGCCTCTCTCCCCAGGAGATTGAGGAATGGCTGCGGATCTTTGGGGCCGAGGACGAACTGCCCCCCCAGAAGAAACCAGATGGGCCAGACAAGCCGGGCAAGCAATAGAGACATGGTATGGCTACGGTCTATGGCTCCGGAAAGGGCAATGGGATGAGGGTCGGGTCGAAGACCGGGTTAACCTCCAGCGTCCCCTCTTCCTCGGCTTCCTCTCGAAATTCCTCATACCAGGGAATGAACGACGCATCTATGATGGCCCCTGGATTGCTGGCGTTTCGGAGGTCTTCAACGCTCTCGAATGGCTCATCAAGTTTGCGGCCCAACACCTCGATAATGTGATACCCATACTGGCTTGTTGTAAGCACCGGTGCATTGAGTTCTACCGTCGGGCTGAGGGCAATGGTTTCAAATTCAGGGACAAACAAGCCGCGTGTTACCCACCCCAGGTCGCCGCCACGAGAGGCGGAGCCGGGATCGTCGGAGTGCTCCTTTGCAAGTTCGGCAAAGTCGGACCCCTGGCGCAGGTCGTCCATCAAGGCTTCGGCTTCGGGCTTGACGCGAGCAAAGGCGGCATCGCGCTGCTTTTGTGTGGCCGTCACAGGCACCTGCACCTCAAGCAAAATGTGCCGCGAGTGGAAGCTGTCGGCTTTCGTGTGGCGGGCAATCATTGTGAGGATGCGCTGTTGGCGAGCAACCTCTGCCCGCAACTCGACAACATCCGTTTCGGAAGTCGGAGTCGCCTGGTCGAGGGACCCTTGTTGTTGCTGCCGCCGCTCCACTTCTGCCGCCACCGCGCCGGGGTCAACCTCAACGCCATCCTGGTCGGCCAGCCAGAGCAGCAATTCTTCCTGGATCATCCGGTCAAGCACAAGCTGACGAACGTTTTGTTGTTCAGCTACGTCGGTAATCTCCTGGCGCGTTCTCCCTTGCGCCAGGAATTGCTCAAGCAGGGGGCCAATCTCCTCTTTAAGCCGCTGTTTATAGTCGCCGATGGTCACAGTTTTGGACCCCACGCGAAAGATCATTTGCCCTGCTTGCTCGCCTTGCCCGTCTGGTTTGTTCGCGGTCATTGCTCGTTCGGTGGCCATCATCGTTGCTCCGTTGTCGGTGCTCTGACAGCCCACCAGAAGGGCCAGAAGTACCACAAAAAGTAGCCAGGTGATAACCACACGTCGTCCCTTTGTCACAACCATGCTCCTTATTTTTCGCTTTTTTCTCCAAGCGAGAGTATCGCCATAAATGCTTCCTGGGGAATCTCCACGTTCCCCACCATTTTCATCCGTCGTTTTCCTTCGCGTTGTTTTTCCAGCAGTTTTCGCTTGCGGGTGACATCGCCGCCGTAGCACTTGCTCAAGACATCTTTTCGTAGCGGGCGAATGGTTTCGCGGGCGATAACCTTGTTGCCGATTGCGGCTTGCAGTGGCACCTCAAACATTTGTCGCGGAATGAGTTTGCGCAGTTTTTCCACCAGTTCGCGCCCCTGCGCGTAGGCAAAGTCGCGGTGGACAATGAGCGAGAGTGCGTCTACCGGCTGCCCCGCCACCAGCACATCGAGCTTCACCAGGTCGGCTTCCTGATAGCCCGACAGCGCATAGTCAAGCGAGGCGTAGCCCTGGGTTCTGCTCTTCAACTGGTCGTAAAAATCTATCACCAGTTCTGCCAGCGGAACGGTGTATTTCATCAAAACTCGCTGCTGGTCGAGATATTCCATTGTGTCGAAGGTGCCGCGTCTGTTCGTGACCAACTCCATAATTGCGCCGATGTAGCGCGAAGGAACGATGATACTGATATTCATTACTGGCTCTTCGATGCTGGCAATAGAGCTGGGGTTGGGCATATCCGAGGGGTTGTCTACGGTGATAATGTCGCCATCGGTTCGCAAAACCTGGTATTCCACGCTGGGCGCGGTAATCAGCAGGTCAAGATTATATTCGCGCTCCAGCCGTTCGCGCACAATTTCCATATGCAACAACCCCAGAAACCCACAGCGAAACCCGAACCCCAGGGCCGAGCTACTTTCTGGCTGAAAGGAGAGTGCGGCATCGTTGAGTTTGAGTTTTTCCAGGGCTTCGCGCAGTTCGGTGTAGGCGTTGCTGTCGAGCGGGTAGAGGCCCGCAAAGACCATTGGTTTGGCGGGGCGATAGCCCGGCAGTGGGGAGGTGGCCGGCTCCTGCGCCAGGGTAATCGTGTCTCCCACCTGACATTCGTCTACCGATTTCAGACCAGTGGAGATATAGCCCACCTGCCCTGTGGCAAGGTGGTCAAGCGGGGTCAGGGCCGGGCGGAAGATGCCCAGATCGAGAATGTCGGCCTCCACCCCGGTCCCCATCATCCGCACCCGCGCTCTTGTGAGGATGGCCCCATCAACCACGCGCACATAGGCCACAACCCCCTTGTAGGGGTCGTAGTGGGAATCGAAGATAAGGGCGCGGGCCGGGCGTTGCACCTGCCCGTGGGGAGGGGGGACATGCTGCACAATGGCTTCGAGGATCTCCGGTACGCCGGTGCCATCCTTTGCCGAAGCTAGCATAATCATCTCGCGCTCAACCCCGATAATGTCCTCAATTTCCTGTGCGACCATCTCCGGGTGGGCACCGGGCAGATCAATTTTGTTGACAACGGGAATGAGGGTCAGGTCGTGTTCCATCGCCATGTAGACGTTGGCCAGCGTTTGCGCTTCGATGCCCTGTGCGGCATCCACCACCAGCAACGCTCCTTCGCAGGCGGCCAGGGCCCGCGACACCTCGTAGGTGAAATCTACATGGCCGGGGCAATCAATCAGGTTGAAAATGTAGGTGTGGCCATCTTGAGCGGTATAGTGCATCCGCACGGCCTTCGCCTTGATGGTAATCCCCTTTTCCCGTTCAAGGTCCATCGCATCGAGCATCTGCTCGCGCCGCTCGCGCTCGCTGATTGTGTCGGTCAGCTCAAGCAGGCGATCTGAGAGCGTTGTCTTGCCATGATCAATGTGGGCAATAATACTGAAATTCCTGACAAAATTTTGATTGTCTTTTTCGTCCTGGTTCTGCTTGTTATCGCTCATGGCTACTTCTTTCTCCCGACATACCGGGTGCATCCACCCGCGGCCAACACAACGCCTGACATACAACGCACTGGTTTGCAACGGCAAAATTTGCCTCAGAAATGCAGTATAGCAAGAAGCCCTGCAAATTGCAACTTTTTGCTTTTTGCGGCCCCGCTCCCTCGCTCCCTCGCTCCCTCTGGCCCCGCACGACCCCATGAGGAAATATGTTATACTGACTCATGAGGATTGTTCCCTGGTGTAACGGGTAAAGACAAGAAATGTGGGGTTGTTTTCATGGGCAGCACAACAGGCAAAGCAGGCTTGGGATGTATGGTTGATGCCGATGGGATACATGAGGAATGTGGGGTTTTTGGTATCTATGCGCCGGGCCTCGATGTCGCACGGTTGGCATTCTTCGCGCTCTATGCGCTCCAGCACCGCGGGCAGGAGAGCAGCGGTATTGCAACGAGTGACGGGCAAACAACGTACATTCACAAGGGGATGGGGTTGGTTTCTCAGGTGTTTCACGAGGAAAACCTCGGCCCGCTCAAGGGGCACCTGGCCATCGGGCAGAACCGCTACTCGACAACGGGATCGTCCCATTTGCGAAACGCACAACCCTACTTGATAGACACGCTCTATGGCCCGCTTGGCATCGCCTACAATGGCAACCTGACCAATGCCTGGGATCTGCGCCACATGCTTCTGGAGCGGGGGGTTGGTCTCTTCACCACAACAGACAGCGAAATTATTACCCAGATGCTTGCAGCACCACCCAACGTGTGGGAAAAAGGCGGTTGGGAAAAAGACGGACGGGAAAAAGGCGGACGGAAGAAAAGTGGGCAGGCTTCCTGGAGTGCCAGCGGGAATGGCGAACATGGCGAGCAACAACACAATGGGGCAATGGGAGAAAGAATGGGGGCCAATGGCACGCCGGGGAATGCCACGGACCATCCCCCCAACGGCCAGGCCAGCACGCAGCAGATGACCCGATGGCCCGCCAGCATCCGGGCGTTTATGCAGGAGGCCAGGGGGGCCTATTCGCTGGCTATCCTCGCCCACGATGCCATCTACGCCGTGCGCGACCCCTACGGGATGCGCCCGCTCTGCCTGGGCAAACTGGAGAGCGGTGGGCATGTGGTTGCCTCTGAATCGTGCGCCCTGCTGACCATTGGTGCGCGCTACCTGCGCGAAGTGCGTCCGGGCGAAATTGTCCGCATTGATAGCCAGGGAATCACCTCAATGGGTGAGTACCCATCCCATCGTCCCGCGCTCTGTATTTTTGAATACGTCTATTTTGCCCGCCCCGACTCCGTACTGGAGGGGCAGGTGGTTCACGAGGTGCGCCAGCGTCTCGGACGGCAGCTTGCCCGCGAAGCCCCGGCGGATGCTGATATTGTGGTGGGGGTACCCGACTCGGCCACGCCCGCAGCCATTGGCTACAGCCTGGAGAGCGGCCGCTCCTTTACCGAAGGGCTGATCAAAAACCGCTACATCGGGCGAACCTTCATTCAGCCTGATGACCGGCTGCGCCGCATCGGGGTGCGGCTGAAATACAACCCGCTGACGGCCAACCTCAAGGGCAAGCGGGTTGTGCTGGTAGACGATTCGATTGTGCGGGGCAACACCGCCGGCCCGATGGTCCAGCTTCTCCGCGATGGGGGAGCCACCGAGGTGCATGTACGGGTGTCTTCGCCGCCGGTCCGCAACCCCTGTTTTATGGGGGTGGATATGGCAACCTACGAGGAGTTAATCGCTCATCGTCTGGGAATAGAGGAAATCCGTGAGCAGATTGGGGCCGACAGCCTGAGCTATCTCAGTCTGGAAGGGATGCTCGAAGTGGTGGGAGACTCACCCGATATACGAAAGGCCCGCCACTGCAACGCCTGCTTTTCGGGTTGCTACCCCATCCCCATCCCCGAATGGCTCTTCAGCAGCGAGCGCGACAAGAGCATCTTTGAGTCGGGAGGACAGGGATCAGGCATTGGGCAGGGACACGGAAAACCGTCACTCACGAGTGATACAAGAAACTGATAGAGCCATCACGATAAACTCCGACAATACCCTCACCCCCGCCGCGTGCGCGGCTCCTCCTCTCCTGCTGGGAGAGGGGGAGAAGGGGGGATGGACGGATAGTTTGTGTGTTTACCCGGAGATGGTATGAGTAGTTCTCTTCCCCCCGCACTGCTTATTGGCCTGGTCCAGGTCCTTTTCCTGGGGGGGTGTGGTCTTGGGGTGGCGCGGCTCCTCCTCCCGCCGCGGTTGCGCTCCCACAAAGTAACCCTGTCCCCCCTCTTCGGGCTGGCCCTGCTGGCCCTGGCCGGCTACTACGGGAGCCATCTTGGCCTGACGATGCGGGGCATCCTCCCCATTGTGCTGGTGCTGGCGGCCCTGCTTTTGCTGCTCTCGTTTGTCGGGGCAGATGCCTTTCAGAACAGCACAAAAACCGCAACGGACGCAAAGAGCGCGAAGGACACGGAGAGAAATACCCGTTCTTTGCGGTTCAAAATCAGCCTGCTCCCCCCCTCCGAAGCTCTCCCCCTGCTGCTCATCATGGGGGCAACCTGGCTCCTCTCCATTGCGCCTGTGCTCGGCTACGGGGCCCTGCTGCCAATCGGCCACAACTGGGATGTTGAGTTTTATCTCCCCCTGGCCGACTACCTGAAAGATTATAGTTATCCGACGCTGGCGCAGGCCCCGGCAAACCCGCTGCGCGACCTGCTGCTGACCGAGCGGCTTGCTTCCCGTGCAATGGGCGCAACCTATGCCCAGGCCCTGGCCGATCTGCTGGTGCTGCGTGATGCGTGGGATACCTGGGTGCCGATGCTGGCGACGTTGCGGGCCCTCTCGCTTGCGGGTCTCTATGCATTCCTGCGCGTGGGCCTGGGAGTGCGCGTGGGGGGGGCACTGGCCGGGGTTGCGCTGGCGGGGGCCAGCAGCTTGCTGCTCTGGACTACCTACAACAGCTTCGGGATGGGACTGGGGGGACTGGCCCTGCTGGGGGGTGCGCTTGTCTGTACGCTGCTGCTGCTTGAGGAAGGCGGGACACGCACGCTGGCGGCGGCGGTGCTGCTGCTTGGCGGACTGACGGCCACCTACTGGCCCATGCTGATGGCCTATGGCGCGGCGGGCCTGGGGATAGGACTGGCTCTGCTCGTGCAGCAACGGCACAGCGGCGGATGGATACGGGTTGCGGGGCGCGGACTGTTGCTGCTGGTCGGCGGTGCGCTGGTCAGTCTGCCGGTGCATCTCCGCGCTTCCGATGCGTTTCTGGGGGTCTTTGCCCAGCAGGTTGCCTCAATGGGTGTGCTTGATTTTATCTCGCCGGCGGTCATTGCGGGAAGTGCGCCGTTTTCTCACCTGGGCCTGCCCCCTCCCACCAGGCTCCCCTATGCGCTGGAGTGGGCCGGGCTGGCGGCGGCGGTGTTGCTGCTGGCCGTCGGGGTGTGGCGGGGTACGCTCCGGCGGGGTATTGCGCTGGGACTGGTGCTCTGTCTGGGGGCCTACCTGCTTGGTATCCGCTCCATTGTGCAGTTTCCCTATGGCTATCTGCGGGGGGCAAGCTATGTGAATATACTGCTGCTCGGTCTTGTCGGGGCCGGGGCGTTTCCCTTTCCAGGCAATCGCTCCCCCCCCCGGAGGGATGATGTCCCCCCCACCTCGCCTCCCCCCACCGGGGGGAGGGATTGGGAGGGGGCCGGGGGAGAGACCAATCATGAACTGGACGACCGCATGCTGGTTGCCATTCCTGCTGTGCTCCTGCTCGTTGTGCTGGCCGTCAGCAATGTGAGCGCAATCACTCGCACCTACGAAGTATACGCACAACAGCCGGGCGTAGTCAGCCTGGAGTCTGCCCGTATGCGAGGTGCTATTGCAAGCGTGGAGCAACCCGGTGTGGCCCTCATCTCCCCCGCACCCGAAATCCGCGGGCCATCCATGGGTGCGCTGGCCTATGCACTACGTGGACGGGAGATGTTCGGCGTGACAGCAACAGGCTACCGTCTCTTTGCTCATACCCCCCCCGGCAGCACGCCGGCCCTGGGGGTGCTGCATTCGAGGGAAGACCCCCGCGAGTATGGCCTGGCAGACCTGGTCTGGCAGGGCGAAAGAGGTACGCTCTACCGCGCTCCGCCGGAGCGGGTGGCCTGGCGGAGCGGGAGACCCACCCTATACACCGAGGGCGCACTGCTGGCAGAAGATACCACCGGGAGCCGCGCTCAGCTTGGGACGGGGAGCTATCTCGAAGCAGATCCGACAATGCCTCTGGACATTCCTCTGCCGGCTCCTGATGAGGGTGACGGGAATGGAACCCCGCCAGTCATCACCCTGGCCCTGTCCAACTTTTCGCCACAAACGGTTGAGGTGGATACTGGCGACACGGTGTATACGCAGGCGGTACCAGCGGGAACCTCGCACTACCGCATTGCCCTCCAGCAGTCCCCCCCGCGCATCTTGTTGCGGGGGAGGAGTGGGCCGCTCTGGTTGCGCTGGTGGAGCCTGGAGCAACCAGCCGCCACAACACAACATCCCGACCCGACCCTCACTCCCTTCAGCGATACGCTGCTGCTCCAGGTAGACAGTGCCCCCACAGGTAGCAGCGTCGAAACAACTCTCACAATAGCCAACCCGCCGCGGGAAAAGGTGCGGCTGGCCCTCGAAATCTACGAGGATATTGCAGGCTACCATGTTGCGCCGGCCCACTATGCCTGGTCGCTCTTTCCCGCTCCGCCCGCCGGCACCCACACCCTCACGATTGACCTGCAATCTCCGTCCCTTACCCTCAATGGGGAGCCGCAAGATGTGCAGACAGATGTCCTGCACGATGGCCGCTACTTTGCTGCGCTGTGGGTGTATCAGGGGGAGCAGGTGCGGCGGGTGTTGCCCTTTGTGCGCTTCGAGCGGCGGGCCGGCGTGGTGACAAACATTACCCCGCTTGATCTGAACGTCGCGTTTGTTCGTCTGGCCGAGCCGGCGCAGATCCTTGATATTGGCATTGGCGATGGGATTACGCTGCATGGCTACACCCTGCGTGGGGCCAATGGGACCGACCCCACGCACCTCCAGCCCGGCGACAGGGTGCGCGTTTCGCTGCTCTGGCAAACCAGGCAGGTACAGGAAGACTTTGCAATGGTCTTTGTTCAGCTACTCGACACGGAAAACCGCAAAGTTGCAGAATGGAACGGCGCGGCGGGGGGAGAGTGGTGTCCCACCACGGCCTGGCAACCTGACCAGCGCATCTGGCAGGACATCCCGCTGACAATTGCGCCCGACGCGCCAGCGGGGAGCTACCGGCTGGTAGCCGGACTGTTCAATGTCAAAACGGGCGAGCGGCTCACCGTGGAGGATGGGAGCAATATGCTACACCTGGAGACTATCGAAATAGGCAACGGAAGCGCAGTGGGAGAGGGGGCAAAGTGATGCGCGGCTATCTTTCCGCACGTTTCTCCTGGCTTCCCTCCTGGCTTCTCCCCTGGCTCCTACGGCTCATCGGGCCGGCCCTGCTGATTGTGTTTCTTGCCAACAGCGACCTGCAGCAACTCATTGCTATTTTGCAGGGAGCAGAC
This sequence comes from Chloroflexaceae bacterium, assembly GCA_034436975.1. Taxonomy (GTDB): domain Bacteria; phylum Chloroflexota; class Chloroflexia; order Chloroflexales; family Chloroflexaceae; genus JAAUSY01. The sequence continues at coordinate 48,595 of DAOTUE010000213.1, read as the reverse complement.
CCGACGCTGCTGACCATCTCGCTCCTGCTCATGTTCCCCTTCTTGCTGGTGAAAGGGTGGCGGTGGAAGCGTATTATGCACGAACTTGCTATTGACATTTCCTATCGCACAGCAACCGGCCTCTATATGGTCGGTATCTATCTTGGGGCTATCACACCGGGGCAGGCGGGCGACCTGGCGAAAGCCTGGTATCTCCGTAGCCGAGGGCACTCCCTCGCGCCGGCCCTGATGAGCGTGGTCCTGGACCGCCTGTTCGACCTGGTGATTATGGCGGCCCTGGCCACATTGGGGGTGTTTGCCCTGGGGCCGCTTCTCCCCAACCGCACCCACCAGACAATCATGGTGATTGTATTGAGCGCGGGGGTTGTTTTTGTGCTGACTGCGCTGACCATGCGGCGGCTGCGTCAGTGGCTCCTCTCGCGGGTGGTCTCCCCACTGATGCCGGCGCGGCTAAGAGGTTCGCTCGAACGCTGGAACGAACAGCTTGTCACCCTGGCGATGCACCCACGTCTGATTATCCCATCGGTTGTCGCTTCGCTCATCTCCGCCGGGTTTACCTTTTTTCGGCTCTGGCTCCTCTTTCTTGCGCTCAACATCCATATTCCGTTTCATGTGGTGGTTGGCGTGTCGGCCCTGATAGCCATTTTGCAGGTGCTTCCCATCTCCATAGCCGGCGTGGGTATCCGCGATGCTATCTTGATTGGCGTGCTGCTCTCCTACAACTACAGCACGGAGCAGGCCCTGAGCCTCTCGGCCCTCTTCCTGCTCCTGACCGTGGAACATACGCTGGCCGGGTTTGTCGTATCGTTCTGGTACCCTGTTGGGCAGACGCTCAGGCAGGACCCGCCGGACCAAGCTGTTTCTTGAACCACTCCTGAATAACGGGAAGCGCGTCCGGGTGGATGCTGTGGCCCACCGGGTACTCGTGGTATTCCAACTGCACAGCGGTTTTCTGGAGAAAATCGCGGATTGCGCGACCCCCTGCCACGGGAATGAGATCATCCAACGTGCCATGCATCACCAGCACGTTGAGATTGCTCAAGGCTTCGGGTTGCACCCGCTCCACAACCGTCTCATCAAGGTAGCCGCTGATGGCGACCACACCAGCAACGAGGTGTGGTGCAGTGAGGGCAACATTGAGACTCATCACAGCCCCCTGGCTGAACCCTAGCAGATAGATGCGCTGTCCATCGCCCCCCACATGGGCCGGCAAATCGCGGAGAAAGTCTACCAGTGAATCTAAACTGCGGGCACGGCTGGCATCATCGTGCTGTAGGTTGCCTGGCACGCCATAGAGATAATACCAGGCATAGCCAAACCCCACATCGTAGATGGCACGGGTGCTGACAATGTGAAAGGTGCCATCCAGGTAGGGGGCAAGCCCCATCAGGTCGTGCTCATTGCTCCCGAAGCCGTGCAGGAGCACCAGGAGTGGTGGGTCTCCCGGTTGCTGCTTTTGCGGCGGGCGGGTTATTGCATAAATATCATTCATTTCCTATCTTTCCCTCTGGCCTACAGGCGTATCCTGTCTTGCCGGGTGGGTCGGGCTAACGTGGCACCTCGACCCGCCCAAGAATGCGTCCCATTGCGGTATCGGCGGTCAGCCCCTCGATCTCTGCTTCGGGCTTCAAGATGATGCGGTGGCGATAGACCGGGCGCACCAGAAATTTGACATCGTCGGGGCTGACATATTCACGGCCCTGCATGGCGGCATAGGTTTTGCTGGCCAGCAGGAGCGCAATACTGGCCCGTGGCGAACCGCCAAGCACCAGGTCTACACTCCGCCGGCTCTCGCTGGCAATGTCGGTGATGTAATTGATGATGCCCTGCTCAACCTGGATCGCCTGGATTTCCTCCCGACACTGGCCGAGCAGGTCCGGCGTGATGACGGGGGCCAGGTTGGCCCGTTCAAGCTGGTGGGCATTGAAGCCACGGTGGTAGCGCAGGAGTACCTCGCGCTCAACCTCCGGCGGGGCGTAGTCTACCAGAATCTTGAAGAGAAAACGGTCGAGCTGTGCTTCAGGCAGTGGGTAGGTTCCCTCATATTCAACCGGGTTTTGCGTGGCCAGCACAAAGAAGGGGTCGGGCAATGGCAATCGTTGCCCTTCTATTGTCACCTGATACTCCTCCATCGCCTCCAGCAACGCGCTCTGGGTTTTGGCGGGGGCGCGGTTGATTTCGTCTCCCAGGAGCACCTGGGTAAAAATGGGACCCTTCCGCAGGTGAAACTGTCCGGAGCTTATCTCAAATACCTGAGTTCCGACAACATCCGATGGCATCAGGTCGGGGGTAAACTGCACCCGCTTGAACTCGGCGCGGATGAGATGGGCAAGCGTTTTGGCCATCAGGGTTTTGGCGGTGCCGGGCACCCCCTCGATAAGCACATGCCCCCTGGTAAAGAGAGCCACAAGGAGCAGGGTAAAGGCTTCGTCCTGCCCCACCAGCACCTTGCTTGCTTCGCGGCGTATCGTTGTTGCTATCTCCTGCGTCCTTGTCATGGCAATTTTGCTCCTTGTGCTCGATCTCCCTCATACCCATTTGCTTGAATTGAGAAAAAACCACAAAGCCACAAAGGACACCGCGGGATAGTGAGAAGTTTTTTCTTTGTGTTCTCGGTGCCTTTGTGGTGAAACTGGCTGCTTTTCATGGGATAATCAGCTCCTGGCCGGGGCGGAGCGCGTCGGCTTCCTCCGGGGTCAGGTCGTTTGCTTCCATGATCGCAGATACGGTGACATCGTATGTTTCGGCAATGTCCCGCAGGAGATCCCCCTCCTGCACAATGTATGTCTGTGGGCCTTCGTCTACCGGGGGTTCTGTCGGCGTTGGCATGAGCGTGGGGGTCGCCGTGGGCGATAGAGGTAGCGTCGGCGTGAGGGTGGGGGTCGCCGTGGGCGATATGGGCAGCGTGGGCATGGGCGTGGCTGTCAACGTCACCGATGATGTAGGCGATATGGGCATCGTCGGCATGAGCGTGGCTGTCAACGTCACCGATGATGTAGGCGATATGGACACCGTGGACACCGTTGGTACTCCCCTGACATTATCCCCATTGGATGGCAGTGGTTCCGGGGGAGCAAGCGGGACATCCTCACTCCCGCTATTGCTCACGACCGGGCCAGAGAGGGGGAGCAGCAACGTAAACTTGCCAATGGTCAGGCTTGAGACGGGGAGCCGCGAAAGCACCAGCACACTCACAATGGACAGCGCAAAGAAGACCGCCGCGATGCCGGTTATCTGCGCTTCAGACAAGCGGTTGTTGAGCAGGCGGAGTGCAACCGCACCCGCTACCGGCACAACAAGCGCAAGGAACAACAAGAAAAAGACCATTACGTGAACGACAACCCCTTTCTGTCTGGGTCCTGGTGCATCGTGCTATGGCTTGTTCCAGGGAACATCATCCACTCCTTCTCTGGCGTTGGCGGTGCGGGCCAGCACAAAAAGCCAGTCGGACAACCGATTGAGGTAGGCTTTCGCCTCGGCATTGACTGGCTCTTGCAGGGCCAGGTCTGTCACCTCGCGTTCAGCGCGGCGGCAGACGGTGCGGGCCAGGTGGAGATAGGCCGCGGATAGCGATCCGCCGGGGAGAATAAACTGGCGGAGTGGCGGTAGCTGCGTTTCCCATTCGTCAATATCCTGCTCCAACCGGGTCGTATAGGGTTTGTCAATGCGCTCAATGCGCGTCGTCTCGCCGGGCGTGGCGAGGTCGGCTCCAAGCACAAAGAGTTCATTCTGCACCCGCGCCAGCACGCTGTCCAGGGCCGGGGCAATCCCGCTGCTCCGTACCACGCCAAGCAGGGCATTGAGTTCGTCCACCGTACCATAGGCTACAATGCGGGTGGCGTTTTTTCCAACCCGCTGGCCTCCCCATAACGTCGTTGTTCCCTCGTCACCAGTTTTTGTGTAGATCTTCATATCCGGGATTCCTTCATCAAGCGGACAAATTCGGCAAAGAGATAGGTTGCATCGTGCGGGCCCGGCCCGGCTTCAGGGTGGTATTGCACGCTAAAGGCCGGTAAACTGTGGTGGCGTAACCCCTCAATGGTCTCATCGTTCAGGTTGATGTGGGTCACGTCCACATCGGGCGGCAGGCTATCGGGGTCAACAGAGAAGCCGTGGTTTTGCGAGGTCACTTCCACACAGCCGGTTTCCAGGCGACGGACGGGGTGGTTGATGCCGTGGTGCCCGAAGGGGAGTTTGTAGGTTTTTCCGCCAACCGCCAACCCCATAAGCTGGTGCCCCAGGCAGATACCGAACACGGGACGCTGTTGCATCAGGGTGCGAAGCGTCTCCACGGCGTATGCTGCGGCGGAGGGGTCGCCGGGCCCATTCGAGTAGAAGATACCATCTGGTCGCAGCGCGAGCGCATCGGCGGCGGAGGTGCGGGCAGGCACAACAGTAATGCGACAGCCATGATCCACCAGACGGCGCAGGGTGGTGCGCTTGAGACCAAAATCATAGGCAACCACATGGAACGGAGGGTCGGGAGGGAGGGGAGAGGGATTGTCCTGGCATATCGGCCTCCCATCGCTGCTTTGCACGCGCCATTGTTCGCTACCGCTCTCCCACGGATAGGGGACTTTGCAGGTGACAACGCCGGTAAGATCCAACCCTTCCATCGGGGGAGAGCTACGGGCTTTTTCGCGCAGGCTGGCAACCGAGTCGCTCTCGGTGGAGATAATTCCCCGCATTGCGCCCGCCGAGCGGATATGCCGCGTAAGGGCCCGCGTATCCACATCGGTAATGGCGACAATCTGATACTCGTTGAGCAGATGACTGAGGCTCCCACGAGACCGCCACGAGCTATAGCATTCGCGGCTGTGAGACCGCACAATGAACCCCGCCACCTGGGGCTGCACCGACTCAAAATCGAAATCATTGACTCCGGTATTGCCAATATGCGGGGCCGTCATCACAACATGCTGGCCACAGTAGGAGGGGTCGGAGAGAATCTCCTGGTAGCCAGTCATACCAGTGTTGAAGACGACCTCGCCAACGCGCTCGCCCGGCGCACCGAACGAACGCCCCCGAAACGAGCGGCCATCTTCCAGAACAAGTATTGCATCCAAAGTTCCAGGCTCCTTATTAACCCAAACGTCCCTGGTATTCTAGCATAGTCTCGCATAGAATGTGAAGCCTTGCACCGGACGATTCTCCCGGAGATGGTATAATAGCCGTGGTATAGCCTGAAAGCAAGCAAGATGAACATTCTCCACATCTACAAAGACTATCATCCCGTTCTGGGAGGGATTGAGAACCATATCAAGACGCTGGCCGAGGGGTTGGCTACACGGGGGCACCGGGTCACGGTTCTGGTGACAAATACCGCGCCCCATAGTGATGTAACCTGGCGGGGAAACCTCACCATTGCGAAAACGTCCCGCTTGCTACACCTGGCCTCAACGCCCCTCAGCTTGCCGATGCCGGTCTATGCCCGTTGTATGAGGGGAGTAGATGTGATCAACCTGCATTTTCCCTACCCGCCCGGCGACCTGGTGTCGCTGGCTGTGCCGGGCCGTCCCCCCCTCGTCGTCAGCTACCACAGCGATATTGTCCGTCAGCAAACAATCCTCCGCGCCTATACCCCCTTGCTGATCCACACGCTCAACCGCGCCACACGCATTGTTGCCGCCAGCCCGCAATATATCGCCAGTTCGCCCTGGCTGCGCCCACGGGCCGCACGCTGCGTGGTCTCCCCCTACAGCGTAGACCTGGATCGCTTTGCGACACCGGACGAGGGGGGCGTTGCAGCTTTCCGCTCACGCTACGGCGATGTGCCGCTCCTGCTCTTTGTGGGAAGGTTTCGCTACTACAAAGGGCTGCATTTTTTGCTCGAAGCTCTCACGCTTATGCAGCAGCGGGCCCACCTGCTCCTTGTCGGAACGGGGCCGGAAGAGCAACGATTGAACGAACTGGCTCAGTCTCTGGGCGTTGCGGAAAGCGTATCGTTTCTGGGCGAGGTTAGCGACGACGATTTGCCCACCTGCTACCACGCCGCAACAGCATTTGTGCTCCCCTCGCATTTGCGTTCCGAAGCATTTGGCATTGTGCAGCTTGAGGCACAGGCTGCCGGGTTGCCCATTGTCTGCACCGAGCTGGGCACAGGCACAAGCTATATCACGCAGCATGGGCAGACCGGTTTTGTTGTCCCTCCCGCTTCTCCCCCGGCCCTGGCCCGCGCCCTCGATGTGTTGCTGGCCAACCCCGACCTGGCCCGGCGGATGGGGCAGGCCGGGCGGGGCCGCGCCGAACGCGAATTTAGCCACACCCACCTTGTCGAACGGATGGAGCACATCTACACCGAAACCTGCTTACCTCAGGACCCTATGGTATAATGAAACGGCCTGCTGGCGTTTTCCTGTAACCAGATATTGAGGAGGGTTGCGCGGTGTTTGTTGATCTTGTATTTCTGTTATTACTGGTTGGTATTCTGGCTATCGGCTTTTTTCAAGGGGTCATCCGGATGGGACTCATCCTGATCTCCTTCTACCTCAGCGTTGTGCTGGCGAGTTTCTGGTTCAAGCCGCTTGGCGTTTTTTTCAAGAAAAATTTCGATACGACGATCTATGTTGGGCAATATGTCGCGTTTGCCCTTATCATGCTTGTGGCCCTGGCAGCCATTTCAGCGGCAACGCTCTATACCTTCCGCTATGCCAAAATCCCCGGCAAGCTGATATATCTGGATTATATCCTGGGGATGCTCGTCAGCCTGGTCCTGGCCGGACTGGTTCTCGGTATCTCTTCAATCCTTCTGTGGAACCTGATGGTTGAGCGGGGGGGGTGCTACATTGACTTTCCCGTTGCAAAATGGCTCTGTGGTTCAGTGAAGAAGTCCTTTTTGCTTGGCTACTTCTCCGACCATATCCTGGCCCAGGCATATAATTTTGCCGACCCGATTTTGCCCGATGATGTGCGTATCCTGTTTGTAATGCAATCTGAACCACCCCCAACGCCTGCTCCGTAGAAAGGAAAGAGAGCTATGCTAGACATTACTCTCTTGCTTTTGCTTTTTGCCATACCAATCATCGGATTCTTTCAGGGGGCAATTCGCCTTCTGGTGCTTCTGGTGATGTTCTATATGAGTGTTGTGCTGGCTTCCCTCTATTTCACAACCCTGGGGCGGGTGCTTGAGCCAGTGTTTGGTGTCTCGCTCATCATCAGCCAGTATCTCAGCTTTGCCCTGGTGCTTGGCGTGAGCTTTCTGCTCCTTTCGATAGCCGGACTGTTCCTGTTTCGCCATGTCCGCATTGATCCAAAATTTGCCCGTCTGAACTACCTCGGTGGCGTTATTGTGGGGATGGCCCTGGCGGTTTTCATGACCTGTACCATTGCCGCGATTTTTTGGGAACTCAACAACGCTCCAGAGATAGGGGAGACAACCCCGGCAACCATACGCTGGCTGGCAGCTCAGGGAGGGGGGACGTTGGTTAGCAGACAACTCATGTGGTATGTGTTACCCGGAATCAATACCATTCTTGCTCCGATATTGCCTGGAGATGCCCAGATGGTCCTTGATGTCGATCGTTTTCCTGGTGTTTTTTTTGACGAGCCGGTTTTTGTGGAACCAGAATGATTTCCGAACGGACGCTCCAGACGCTAGAATTTCCGAAAATCCGTGAACAACTGGCCCGTCACACCTCGTTTTCGGCCTCGCGCACGCTGGCCCTCTCGCTGGCCCCCACCACCGACCCCGCCGAGGTGGTGCAGCGGCTCCGTCAGACCAGCGAGTCCCGCCACCTGCTCGATATAGCTCCGGAGACGGGCACGGGCGGGGCCCGCGATATTCGCAGCCAGGCCGACCGTGCGGCCCGCGGCGGTACGCTGGAGGCAAGCGATTTTTTGCCCATTGCCAGCACGCTGTCCAGTATGCGCCAGTTGCGCGATACGCTGGAGCGCATTGACGCAGAAACCTTTCCGCTGCTCTCGGAATACCAGCACGACCTCCCCCGATTGCCTGATATTGAGCAGGAGATTACCTGCACGATAGGCGAAGATGGGACGGTTGCTGATAGTGCCAGCCCTGCGCTGGGGCGTATCCGCGGGGACATCCGCACCACAGAAATACGGATGCAGGAGCGGCTCAACACACTGGTCAATACCGCTCGCTTTGAGGGGATTCTTCAGGAGAACATTGTCACGGTCCGCAATGGCCGCTATGTTGTTCCTGTCAAGGCTCCGCACCGCCGCGCCGTGCCAGGGCTGGTCCACGACCAGTCCTCCAGCGGGGCAACGCTCTACATTGAGCCAATGGCCGTGGTTGAGATGAACAATCGGCTCCGCAAGTTGCAACTGGACGAAGAGGACGAAGTAGCGCGTATTCTGGGCCACCTTTCGCAGCGCGTGGGGAGTGTCGCTGAGCAGATTATCGCCGGGGTTGCGTCGCTGGCAATGCTCGATCTCTTTTTTGCCCGGGCCCGCTATGCGCTGGCGTTGCGCTGCGTCGAGCCAGAGATTACCGACAGTGAGAGCTATCTCCCCCCCGACACCTTCCCGCTGCACCTGGTCGAGGCGCGACACCCTCTACTCGACCAGAAAAACGTTGTTCCCATTACCGTCTGGATGGGAGCGGAGTTTCGGTTTTTGCTCATTACCGGTCCCAACACGGGCGGAAAAACCGTTGTCCTCAAGACAGTAGGGTTGCTGGCGTTGATGGCCCAGTCCGGCCTGCACATTCCGGCCCGCGCCCCCTCGCGGGTGACGGTCTTCGGGCAGGTTTTCGCCGACATTGGCGACGAACAGAGCATTGAACAGAACCTCAGCACCTTCTCCTCGCATATGACAACGATTATCCGGATGCTCAACGAGATAGAACAGCTTGCTGAGGCCGGCAAACACTGGCAACCCACGCTCGTCCTGCTCGACGAAATCGGGGCCGGCACTGACCCGGCAGAGGGGACCGCGCTGGCCCGCGCCATTCTGGAACACCTGGTAGCGCGAAACTGCCTGGGCATTGTCACCACACACTATGCCGAACTCAAGGTATTTGCCTACAACACAGCGGGTATTCAGAATGCGTCTGTTGAGTTTGACGCGGAAACGCTGGCCCCCACCTATGAACTGACCATCGGGCTACCGGGTCGCTCCAATGCGCTGGCTATTGCGGCCCGCCTGGGGCTGTCCTCCACGATTATTGAGCAGGCCAGCAGCAGCATGAGCCAGGAGACCGTTCATCTTGAGGGATTGCTGGAGGATATTCGGCGCAAGCACGAAGAGGCAGAAACAGAGCGGCAACGGGCCGCAGAACTGCGCCAGGACGCGGAGAAGTATCGGGGCCGCCTGGCAGACGAACTGGCAGTGTTTGAAGCAACGCGCCAGGAGCGGCTTGAACAAGCCTTCCGCGGGATTGAGGATGAGCTACGCGAAGCCCGCGCCGAACTCCACCGGATGCGCAAGGAAGCGCGAAACAGCCCGGCCTCCCGCCAGAAAATCCAGGAGACAGAGCAGCAGGTGCAACAGGTACGCGAGTATGTTGAGCATATTCAGCAGCAGGCAAAACCTGAACTCTCGGAAACATCCGAAACTTCCCTCTCCACCCCGCTCCAGGTGGGAGAAACCGTGCTGGTCCGCTCTATCGGGCTGAGTGGCGAAATTGTTTCGCTTGATGAGGAGGATGGGAGCGCAGAGGTGCAGGTTGGCGGTTTTCGGGTGCAGGCCAACCTGTCGGAGCTACGCCGTGAACCATCTGGCAGCAAAGGGAAGTCCGGCAGCGCGGGCAAGTTGTCCCCCTCGTCCCCATATTCACCGCCATCGTCTGGCCGGGCAGTCTCGCTCCCCGCGGCTCCTGATGTTTCCATATCCCTCGATATGCGCGGGTGGCACACGGCCGATGTTGCCGAAGGGCTGGAACGCTACCTCAACGATGCCTACCTTGCGGGGTTGCCAGAGGTGCGCCTCATCCACGGCAAGGGAACCGGTGCGCTCCGTCAGGCTGTCCACGAGTTTCTCCGCTCCCATCCTCTCGTTGCCTCATTTCGCAGCGGGGGCAACGAGGGTGGCGAGGGGGTATCGCTGGTGCGTCTGGTTGCGCGGTAGAAACACCCTTACCACGGACCACTGCCCACGGACCACTGCCCACAAATGTAACCATAAAGTAATGATAGAAACCTGAAAATACCCTGAAAAACGACTTGCAAGTTTCTGAGAACTGTGCTACACTCCCAAAGCGTGAATGAGAGCAACGAACAGGGTCTCATCGTTCCACCGCGTGTTGTGGATTTCTGGTTATCGTTTACCGGTACATCGTGGTAACACGAACACAATACCACGTTGCACGGTAAAACGGTAAATCTGTCTGTATCGTATCAGGGTTGTATCAGGTTCAAGAATATCGGTTTGAATTCCTGTCTGTGCGATATGTTACCAAACAGCTTCCCCTGGTTGGCAAACAACAAGAGAATGCATTCGTGTTCTGGTCGTTTGTTCGCGGGCGAGCGAAGCTCTGGATATAGAATGAGGTGAGGTGCTCCATGATAGAGCAAGAGCGGTATGTTCCGCTACCATCTGTTCGGAAAGACATTGGCGAATTGCAGAAACAGGCGCAATATCAACGCCAACGTCACCAACACTATCAACAATTACTCTCCCGTTTTCATGACGCTGGAAAGTCGCTTTTTGTTTCCCCCTTCCGAACGGTCCGTCGGCTGCCCCCCCGGTATCTTCTTCATACTGCTGTCGCCCTTATGATCCCCGCCGCTCTGGCCCTGAGCCAGGTTCCAACGGATGCGACCGAAGAACCCACGACCCGTCAGACCGGGTGGTTTGCCGAAGTGCCCGCCGAAATCGGGCCGATAAGTTGCGGAATGCCCTATGAGCATACGGGGATGGTTGGCGACCCCCCCCTGCGAGCCAGTGACGACATCCCGATGCCAATTTCACTTGTTTCGGCAGAGGAGGCCCTGGCCCCGATTGCTGTACCGGCCAAAATTTCCGTGGAAAAAGCCCGCCTACGAAGTGGCCCGGGCCTGGAATATGATGAAATGGTCCGTATGACCGGCGGGATGCCATTGGAGGTCATCGGACGATTTAATGACTGGTTCCAGGTGCGTCAGGGCGAGGGGTTGCCTCTCTACTGGGTATCGGGCGAGCTGGTGCAGATTCCCGAAGCAGCCGTGCATGCTCTGCTAGAGGTTCCTGCCAGCGACATCCCCGCACCACCCCCACCAAAAGTGGGGACGGTACGGGAAGACCGTTTGAACTTCCGCGATGGGCCCGGCACAAACTATGTCAGTATGGGCAAGCTGGATGCCGGAGAGGACGTTACCCTTGTTGAGCAATATCAAGACTGGTTCCATGTTATGTCGAGTGATGCTGCCGGCTGGGTGCATGCGGATTTCCTCGAAGTGGGGCCGGGTATCTTAAGCCGTGTCCCTGTGACAACGGAAATCCCCGACCCGAACCCTGCGCTTGTGGCCAGCGTCAACGAAAACTCCGTCAACCTGCGCCGCGGTCCGGGCACCGTCTATGGCGCAATGGGGAAGGTCAATGCTGATGCAGCCGTAGACCTGCTGGCTCGCCACAAGGAATGGTTCAAAGTGCAGCTCAGCGATGGCACAAAGGCGTGGGTTTTCAGCGATCTGCTGGATATGTCGCCAATGGTGCGCCGCCGAGTACCCCATACCAACAATATCCCCGCTCCGCCGCGCACGCAATATGCCAGCCGCAGCAGAGGGAGCGGTGCAAGTGTTGCCGCAAGTAGCGGTTCGGCAGCGGTCCATATTCCCGCCAGCGGAGATGTGGCCAGCTACGCTGTGCGGTTTGTTGGTTCGCGCTATCGCTATGGGGGAGCCAGCCCCAGCGGGTTTGATTGCAGCGGCTTTACCCAGTATATCTATCGGCAATATGGAGTCTATCTGCCCCACAGTGCAGCGGCGCAATATAGCACAGCCTATGGTGCAGCCGTGGGGAGTATGAGCAATCTTGCGCCGGGCGACCTGATGTTTTTTGCTGGCACCTATCGCCGCGGCATCTCCCACGTTGCCATCTACATTGGCGGGGGCCAGATGGTCCACGCCATGACCCCCAAACTGGGGGTGCAGGTGTCGAGCATCTGGAGCAACTACTGGACCAGCCACTACTATGGCTCGATCCGCGTGCGCCGCTAGGGGCTGTATAACGCTTTTTTCGGATAGACACGTTTAACCAGAAAGGCACGAAGAGCACAGAGGGAACGCCCCCTCTGTGCTTTCTGGTGTTGTTTATCGAGCACATTGGATTACCACGTCGGCCAGGTGTTCTGGATTAACCAGATACTGATCAAAAGCTGCGTTGTTCTTACTCGTTATTCCTATCTGATACTCAACACCCCCGCGATGTTGATGACTGAGGAAAGGACTGGCCTTCACGGCATTATTGGAGAGAACCCAATAACGAATAGCATCAACCCACACTCCGATGAAGACGAATACATCGCAGGTATCAATCTTTAGCTGTTGGAAGTTCATCCAGAACGTTTGCTCCGAATCAGTTCTCAGAGCCTTTGAAACCAGGTCGCCGCGTTTCTTTGTGTCTATGGCGCGAGCTGCTTTGCCTTCGAGGCGCACTCCTTCGATCCACAGATCGTATTGCCCCTCGTACCCGGGATCAACAGCCTTGCGTGCTTTCTGAAATCTGGGATCGAGATCCCTGAGATGCTGCTCACCCCATATCTGCCCAAAAATGCGCGGGGCAAGCCCGTAGAGACTCAAGTATTGGTTTGCAGAGATATAGGTACTCCTGAGAGCCTCGTACTCTTGAAACGAGATAGCGGAGCGATCCCGCAGAAACATCAAGATATACTCGTATTCGTTGAAGGGAAACACAGAGGCCAGCGACTTCAGGCGTGCATCAAGAAAATGTTTATCCTGCTGTTCAAGTGTTTGTATGAACCTGTCGAGATATTTGCGAAGTTCTTGTTGGGTCATTCCTCCAGCTCTGGAAAGGGGTTGTGCCACTGCCAACCGGTTCTTCCTGTATGCCGATAGTTCTCAAGTCTTCTGATCGTCAATTCTGCAAATACGGGATCAATGTCAAAGGTCAGAACCTGTCGGTTGAGTCTTTCACCGGCAATCAGCGTTGTTCCTGAGTGAGAGAAACAGTCCAGAACCGAGTCTCCTGCTTTGCTGCTGCTCAGGAGAATCCTCTCGATTGCTTTTAGCGGCTTTTGTGCATAACATCCGGGGACGTTCTCCTCCATACGGTAGAAAACCTGTTGTATATCAACCCAGACATTGCCGGGGCGGATGCAATCAGATTTACTTCGTTCGAGGTTTTCGGTGAGTGCTCCATTCACCTTTTTGTAGTATCCGCGTAACGTTTTTGGGATGTCAGTATATTGCACCGTAAAACCTGGATTTCCCTGAACATAGTGTAGCAGTTCCTGTCTCACCCACATCCAGTTTTTTTGTGTCCCATATCCCCGCTGGTTCCTCACGGTGATAAAGTTGCGTGGAATAAGCTGAGGAATGCTGCGTGTCATAAGCATGAAGTCTGGCAAAGGCTGGAATCCCTGACGAACATCGGCCCCTATCCAGACGTAGAAATGAGCATTGTCGCTCAGAACGTTGACGCAGTTTTCCACCCACTGACGGGAGAAGGCGATGTAGTCGGACACGTTCTGCTTTGAGAGGTTTGGGGAATTGACATTTCCGACCATTACATTGTATGGTGGGTCGTTTACGATAAGCGAGGGGGTCCTGTCCTGTGCTATTCTTGCAAGATGGTCGGGGTTTGCTGCGTCGAGCACACCGACACGATGCCCCTTCTCAGGATCGTCCCATATCTGTCCCGGGCTGAGGCGACAATACCTGAGCACCTTCTGGTACAAAGAGCGATCAGCGTCAATACGTCCAAAGGGTTCACACGATTGGCTCTGTTTCCCTGCCGCTCGAAGCGTCTGGTTATCGAAAAAATTTTTCTGTCGTATGGGACCCATGCTCGTTATAGCCCTCTTTTCGCCCTCACAGCACAAGTGCTGTGGGAGAGGCGGCAGTGTTCAGGTCAGCCGCGAATGGTTGCCCCCACCTCGCGCTCCAGCAGTTTGATAATTTTGGTCCGCACTTTTGCCAGGGCTTCGTCGCTCAGGGTGCGGTCATCGGCCCGGAATGTCAGGCGATAGGCCAGGCTCCGATGCCCCTCTCCCACCTGGGGGCCGGTGTAGAGGTCGAAGAGCGTGAGCGATTCGAGCAGGTCTCCCGCGCCAAACTGGATACGAGCCGCCACCTGTTCGGCGGGGACATCATCGGCCACAACAACAGCCAGATCTTGCACCGTTGCCGGATAGCGCGAGATAGTGCGGTAGGCGGGGGGCATCGCCAGGGCAAACAGGCGATCCAGGTCTATTTCGGCGGCGGCCACCCGTTCTGTCTCAATCCCCAATCGCTCCCGTGCAGCGGGGTGGATTTCGCCAAGCACGCCCACCCGCTCACTGATAATCTCAATGTTCCCTCGCTGCCCTTTTTTCTTGCCCCCTTGCGGTTGAGCGTCCGGACTGATAGCGTCGGTTGGCCCGGCCGGTCGTTCGAGCAGCAGGGCCGCGGCCCGTCCGGGGTGAAACCGCTCGTCGTCGGGAAGCGGCACAAACGCTACCCGTTCACGTAGCCCAAGCCGCGCCAGCAATACCTCAATGACACCTTTCATGTCGAAGTAGTCAAGCAGGGCAGGGTCTGCCCCCTTCTCTGTGCCGGCTGCGCTCCAGGAGCGGGCGGCCCGCGGGCCCGCAATGCTCAGGCCCAGGAAGCGCGGCTCATCGGGGAGCCAGGCTTCGCTTGCTGCTCCTGCTGAAGGCTGGGAGCGAGGCAGGAAAACACGCCCTATCTCAAACAGCAGCACCCGCTCGCGCTCACGGATATTTGCTGCCAGCGATTCGAGCAGCGTGGGGAGCAAGCTCCGCTGGAGATACTCGCGCTCCGGCGAGGTCGAGTTGCTGACTCGCAGGTAGCGACTGGCCACGGCTTCGGAGGGGGCAACCTTTGCCACCGACTCCAGGCTCGTGAGGGAATAGGTGATGACATCATGCACCCCGCAACCTATCAGCGTGTCGCGAACGCGCTGTTCCAGATCTAGCTCCGGGTGAGCATCTGGCCGGGGGATCGCTTCGGAGAGGCGCGTTGTGGGGATGTTATTGTAGCCGTAGATACGGGACACTTCTTCGCAGAGGTCGGCCAGCATGGTGACATCCTGGCGGTAGGATGGCACCTGCACCCGCACGAACGAGGGGTCCAACCCCATCCCGAGCGAATAGCCAATCATATCTCCCATGCCGTGGGCATTGTGGACCTCGCACCCGAAGCCAAGCGAACCGAGGATGCCTGCAATGTCATGGGCACTGAGATGGACCCCGACAATGCGGGACACTTCGCCCGGCGACAGTTCAAGCGTGCGCGGCTGCCACGGTTCGGAGTAGACATCAATAATCCCCTGCGCAACCGTGCCACCCGCCAGCGTGCGCATCAGTTCGAGGGCGCGGCGCAGGGCCGTAGGCGCAACCTCAAGATCAACCCCGCGCTCATAGCGGCGCGAAGCCTCGCTTGGAATTTTGAAGGCTTGCGCGGTACGGCGGATTTGCCGAGGTTCCCAGATGGCGGCCTCAAGCAAGACGCACGTAGTTGTCTCACGCACCTCGCTTGCTTCCCCCCCCATGACACCGGCAATGGCCAGCGGGCCGGAAGGGTCGCACACGAGGAGCGGTGGTTTGTGGGGGGCATTGTCGGGAGCGAGGTCCCGCTCTTTGCCATCAAGTGTCACCAACCGCTCGCCGGGCCTCGCCAGGCGCGTTATCAAATGCTGCTCCTGCACCCGGTCGGCATCGAAGGCGTGCGAAGGTTCGCCCCATTCCAGCATCACATAGTTGGAGATGTCTACGATATTGTTGATCGGGCGCATCCCCGCATAGGACAACCGCCGCTGCATCCAGGAGGGCGAGGGGGCAATGGTTATCCCCTCGACCAGACCGGCGGTGAAACGGGGACACAGATGCGGCTCTTCAACAGTGATACGCACACGCTCTTCAATGAGCGATCCTTCCATATGGACCTGTGGTTCGGGAATATGGAGCGGTACTCCAAAGATAGCTGCAACTTCGCGGGCAACACCGACAATAGAGAGGCAGCGGGCCAGATTGGGCGTGAGATCAATGTCGAGCACAACATCGCCCAGAACATCGCGGGCGGGAGTGCCAGGGGCAATGTCCTCATCAAGCAGGATAATCCCTTCGTGCTCCTCGCTCATACCGAGTTCCTTCTCGCTGCACAGCATGGCATCGCTCATTACGCCGCGCACGGGGCGGGCCTTGAGCGTGGTGAGGACCCACCCGGACTGGTGCCCATCGTAGAGCCGCGCTCCCTCTCTGGCAAACACCGACTTGAGCGGGGTGGCAAGCGGCCCTTCTCCCTTGTAGGGGAACAGATTGGGGGCACCGGTGACGACGACATGTGGCTCTGACCCGCCATAGTTTACGTCGGCCAGGACAAGCCGATCTGCGTTGGGGTGGGGGCGAACTTCCAGCACATCGGCTATCACCACGGTATCGGCGGGCCAGGGCAACTCAGACCCCTCCAGGCCAATAGAGCGGATTGAGGCTACTTCCAGCCCGGCCATCGTGAGGCGGTGGGCCAGGTCATCCACAGAAACAGGAATATCAACAAATTCTCGGAGCCAGTTTAGCGGCACTTTCATACAAACAGTCGCCTTTCGATAGAGAATGAGAAGGTGCAATGATCAAACCTGGTTGCAATGTTACATCTGCTCGCACCTGTCGCACTATGTGCCTATACTGTAGCCCACATAGCGAGCATCGTCAAGCCAACTGTTGTAATGTCTACACCTTGTTCAACCCTTCAAGGTCTGGATGACTGCGGATTGCAATGAGCCATAGGTGACAATATCCTTCAGGTCCGCGCCCAGGTGGACCAGCGTCTGGGCCATGCTCGGTCCGATGCCTGTGAGGATAACCTTTGCCCCAAGCAATCTGACGGCCCGCGCCGCACGGATGAGCGCGTCGGCCACCTGCGTATCAACCACCTTCACCCCGGTAATATCGAGAATAGCCACAGTTGCGCGGTAGTGGGCCACGCCATCCAGCAGCGTTTCGATAATCTGCCCGGCCCGCTGCGTGTCAATACTACCAATAAGCGGCATCAGCACCGTGTGGTTGGCAATGGAGAGGAGCGGGGCGGAGAGTTCGCTCAGGGCCGCCCGCTGCGCTTCGATAATTTGCACTCGCAGGGCATCGCGTTCGGCTTCAGTTTTTTTGCGATCCGTTATGTCCCTGGCACTCACAACCCGAAGTTTCCGATCCCCATCAAACACCATTTTCCCCCGAATCTCAGCGGGAAAGGTTGAGCGATCTTTGCGGATCAGGGTCGCCTCATACATTTCTTCGGAGTTTGTCTCGATATGGTGTCGGGCAATGGCAATCGATTCGGGGGAAGCCAGATCCAACGCTGGCAACCCGATAAATTCTTCCATCGGATAGCCAAACGTATTGAGGGCGGGCTGATTGGCTTGAATAACCCGTCCCTTTTCAAAAACAATGACGGCATCGAAGAGGACCAGCAACATCTGGCGGGCCCATTCTTCGTTTTGCCGGTGTTGCATTTCAATCTGTTTGCGTTCGGTGATGTCGAACCCGGTGACAACGATGGACTGCTCTCCTCTAAAGTCGATCACGTCGTTGGTAATATCAATCCAGCGGACCTCGCCCTGCTTTGTTACAACCTGTATTTCATACCGCGGGGGGGCCGGCTCACCACGCAAGCGAGCGGTCATCCGCTCCTGAACGAGCGGGAACGAGTTGGGATGGATGAAATCGGCAAACGACACCGAGATCATTTCCTGTGGGGTGTAGCCCAGAATGTTCTCGGCAGTGCGATTGATGTAGCGAAATTCTCCGTTATGATGGACAAGGACAGCGACTGCGAGATGATCAATCAGTGCAACAAGTTCCTCAGAAGATGGGAGGTCATTCATAGCTCTTTTGTCCTTTTGTATCGGCGAACGGATGTTCGGTTACGAGTTCCTGGTTGTCCGACTGGTTGTCCGACTGGTTGTCCGAGAGGCTGTCAGGGTTTGTACCACTGCGGATTGTAATGAGCCATAGGTGACAATCCCTTGCAGGTCTGCGCCCAGGTGGACCAGAGCCTGAGCTATGCCCGGCCCGATGCCCGTGAGGATGACCTGTGCCCCAAGCAATCTGACGGCCCGGGCTGCCTGGATGAGCGCGTCGGCCACCTGCGTATCAACCACCTTCACCCCAGTGATGTCGAGAATGGCCACGGTCGCACGGTGACGGGCCACTCCTTCCAGCAGTATTTCTATTATATGCCGGGCCCGCTCTGTGTCAATAGTGCCAATGAGCGGCATCAGCACCGTGTGGTTGGAGATGGAAAGGAGCGGCGCAGAGAGTTCGTGCAGGGTTGTTCGCTGTGCTTCAATGATCTGCTTGTTCAGGGCCTCGCGTTCGGCCTCAATACGCTTGCGTTCGCTGATATTCCGCGCACTCACCAGACGGAGGGTACGCCCCTGGTCTGTTATCATTTTGCCCACCACTTCTGCCGGAAAGGTTGCGCCATCTTTCCGGAGCAGGGTGGCTTCATACATCGTCTCCAGGCCTGCTACCATATGGTGCCGGGCAATATCACGCGATTCGGGTGCCGCCAGGTCCAGGGGACTCATCCCAACTAATTCTTCTCTCTCATAGCCAAACATCGTGGCGGCAGACTGGTTTGCTTGAATAATCACGCCCTTTTCAACGACGACAACCCCATCGAAGAGGGCCATCAACAACTGGCGAAACCAGGTTTCGCTTTCCTTGAGCTGCGCTTCGAGCCGCTTATGCTCGGTAATGTCGAAAAACGTGACAACGATAACCTGCTCGCCCACAAACTCAATGAGCCGGTTGGTAATATCAATCCAGCGGACCTCGCCCTGCTTTGTCACAACCTGGACTTCATACCGTGGGGGCACCGGCTCACCACGCTGGCGGGCGGCGGCCCGCTCCTGAACGAGCGGGAGCGAGTCGGGGTGGATGAAATCGGCAAACTGCATCGAGCGCATTTCCTGTGCGGTATAGCCTAGAATACCTTCGGCGGTCTGGTTAATATAGCGAAACTCACCTTTGTGATGGATAAAGATAGCCGCTGCAATATGATCGATCAGGGCATGCACCTGTGCTTCAACATCCTGCCTATCCTGATCCACGTTCTCCATTTCAACCGCGGACTGGTGCTTGTTGTCGTTTTTCGTCGGGGAGTCGCTGGAAGATTGGGTCTGGATATTCATGCTCGTGTGCTCCTTTGTTTTTGTACGTGTTCACATCTGGGAGTAAACCCTGGGAGCGCAAGCGTCCCGCCTGCATAGGGGGGCGGGCAGGATGCCCACACTCCCAGGAATGCGCCCCCTATTTCTGAACAGGTACTTGTTTTCCTGATCCTGGTGTTGTGCTGGCACTATGCCGCCCCACCTGTTCCGCAGACAATGGTTGTCGTTGATGACCGTCTGAGTATTGATTTTTTGCCCGCCGCGAGGTGCTCGTCAATGGCGAACGGGTCAACCTGCGCCCGACGGAGTATCGCTTGCTCTACCACCTGGTGCAAAACGTGGGCTATATCCAGACCCACCAGATGTTGCTCTCGAAGGTATGGGGCCCGAATACTGTGACGAAAGCCACTACCTGCGTTCATATGTCACCTATTTGCGCCAGAAGATTGAAGAGGACCCCGCCAACCCGCGCTATATTCTGACCGAGCGGGGGGGGCTATCGGTTTACCGATGGTTCCCCTCTACTCCTCCTCTACACGAAAATCACTGAATTCTGCAAAAAAGCCCTGCCTGCTCTCGCTTCCAGCCTGCACAAAAAGATAGATTTCCGCATTTGATGGCACATCAAACACATAGTCACGTTTAAGGGTGGTCCATCGGTTGCCATCGCTCCCATAAGCCAGCGTGAAGAGCGAACGCTGCCGGCTCATCTTGAGATAAATTGTATTTTCGTTGACCTGGTTGGTTGCAAGTGAGGTAGTTTCAATATATCTTTCGAGAACCTCGACAAACGTTTGTTGAGAGAAGGGATCACAGTTCAGGGTCATACGCAACCAGGTTCTGAGCAATGGCTCTGTCTGACTGCTGTTCAATGGACGAATACCTATGCCTGTGGCAGGAAACATAATATACTCACTGGAAGGGCAGGAGAAAGTCACCCGAACCTGCGCCGTAAAATCACCTTGCACCGGGTAGGTTATCATTGGTGGGTCGAGCGGGGTTTCGGTGAGAGATCTGCCCTGGCTTGTGTAGGCACCGGCAACAAGCGTGAGCGAGCCGGGGGTACGTTCCAGGTCGTAGTTGTTGGCGTTAGAACCGCCACGTTGCCAGCTAAGATCGGGGTTCAGCGAGGTGGGATTGTCCGGTGCTGCGAACGAGATGGTCGTCCCTTCTACACGTTCTGTGTTGCCGTCGTTGTCCGAGCCGTTGTGGCCCGGCAGCGATGGTATCAACGAATCATCATTATCACCATTCACACCGGGGGAAGATGTTGGCTTGTCAAGCCACACTTTCAGGGCGTAGGCCCCGCCTGCTATCCCAACACAAGCCACGAGCACAATAGCCAGGCCAGAAAACACCGCGGTCAGCCAGGGACGCGAGGGCGGGGACGGGGGGGGAACTGCGGGCTGAGGGGGGGCAGGATGCGGCGATTGCTGTACCAATGTGTCCAGATGGTCAAGATAGCCATGTCGGGCGCAATGGTCAACCAGTTCTCGTGCTCTGGCCGACTTCCCTCTCCCCCCAAGATCTTCATAGTTCAAGTTGAGATGGAAGCAGAGTTCGCGGAGTTCTTCTTCGTTAAATCGTTTGTCCAGGATCTCTCGTAGTCGGACGCGCTTTTCCTGGGTATTCTGCGTATACTGAAACGCTGGCATAGGGTTTGTCCTCCTTGTCCTGCTTATCCTCCTTCGTTCTCCGGATGGTTTTGTTTCTCCCCCCCCAAACTGTGACTATGAAGGGTCCTTCCCCATACTTTCCTGCAAAAACAGGGGCAGGCTTTCTGCTCTCAGAGCGGTCCGAAAAAGAGTACGCAAGCGGGTTTCGTCAGGTGTTCTGGCCAGGGTTGCCTCAATCTGCGAACGCTCCTGCTCTGTTGGGGAAAAACGGACCATGACCACGTCGAGAATGTCGTGCCGCAGGGTTTCCAGGGTGCCCAGGGAGATGCCCTCTTCGCGGGCCTCACGCAACCGTTGTATAAACGGTGTATCAAGCTGCAATTCATCTTCCATGACGGTTATCATTCGTTCCAACATAGCCAGAATCTCCTTATCTTCCATCAATGTGCCTATTGCCATCAATAGCCCACCCCGCTTCTCAGTATCGGGCACATTCTTCACCCGTTCCAGCACCTCGGTCAACACCGCGGATGGATCGCCAATGCGGGTTTGTCCGATCAGGGGGAGCAGGGCCAGTTTTCCTGTTGCCAGCAATTCATCCGCTTCCATCTCCCACAGCCGAATGACCTCGTATTGCCATGTCAACGCCGATTTGCCATCGAGACGGGGAACGCGATATTCTCCACTATCGCCTTTTCCTGCCCCTTTACCAACATAGATAACGACGCTATGGATCGGGAGTGTGGGGTACTCATTGGCCAGCCGCACGAGATACTCCAGCTCTCGTAGAGACATTGGCTTCCGTGAACGTGCTCCCTGAAACTCGATATGCAAGATAGCTTTCTTCCCATCCACCGTGGTGACGTAGAACACCGCGTCAGAGCGAATAGGGTCGGTAGCCGGCAGCAGTTCGATGTTGCGCGGTGTGACTTCTTTTACTTCGACGTGCAGCAACCAGGAGGCAAAATCTTGCCGGAACGCTGCAACAAGTTGTTTGAGTGGGTGATCTGTTTCAGCCATAGTTCTCCATCCGAACCAGGAATGTATGAGCGAATGAGTGTATAAGGGTACGTGTTCACGTTTGAGGGTAAATCCTGGGAGCGCAAGCGTCCCGCTTGCATTGGAGGGGGTAAGATGCCCGCGCTCCCCGGAGCAATACCCCCGAATCTGAACAATTACGTATACGGTTACTATTGTTGCAAGGTCACTGGTGTTTCGATGCTACCAGGAGCTACAAAAAGCCATAGAATCACTTGAATTATACCATGAAGCCTGAAGGGGTCGCAACAGGTTCCTGGTTCCTGTTCAGTCCTGGGAGCCGATCACTGCTCGCCGCGCTCCCGCCGCGGCTGCCCCGTTGCAATCGTGATGTTGGCTGCGTCCTGGTAGATCTTGCTGATAGCCGAGTAGTCCTGGCGGCTGTAGCCCTGCCCTTCGGACAGTTCGTAGAGCTGGTAGGCCAGCCCGGTCATCATCATTGGCACGCCGAGCGTCCGCGCTGTTTCCAGGGCCGCACCCAGATCCTTTTGCATCAGGCTGGTGGCAAAGCCGGGGTCGTAGTGGTCCTTGAGCATACGGTCCTTGAGCCACTGGTCGAGCAGAAAATTGGCCCCGGCCGACTGCATAATCACCTCGCGGATGAGGGTTGCGTCGCCCCCCGCTTTCACTGCCATCGTCATTGCCTCGGAGATGGCAACCATGAGCAAGCCGGCAATGGTATTGTTGGCCAACTTGATAATTTCGCCCATACCGTTTGGGCCGACGTGGGTCACGCTCTTGCCCAGCGTTTTGAGCACGGGGAGCGCACGGGAAAACGTTTCTGCCCGCCCTCCGACCATAATCGCCAGTTCGCCGGAAGCCGCCCGCTCGGGCCCACCGCTTATCGGAGCGTCGAGCATCTCAATCTGGCGTGCGTGCAGCGTGGCCGCAATGCGCTGCGATTCCGTGGGGGCAATTGTGCTGCAGTCAATGACAATGCTGGTGGAGGACGCGCCGTGGATAATGCCTTGCTCTCCCAGGCACACCTCTTCGACCTGCGGACTGTCGGGAACACAGGTAATAATTATTTCGCTGTTTGCAGCAACATCCTTCGGGGTTGCCACAACCTGCGCCCCCTGGGATCGTAACCGTTCTATAGGAGCGGTATTGACATGGTGGCAAATAGTGAGCGGATAGCCTGCCCGTAACAGGGTTGCCGCCATTGGCTCGCCGATGGTCCCCGTTCCAATAAATCCAAGTGAGAGTTTCTGGCTCACCTATTCTTTCCTCCTTTTTGCCCTTTATGGCAACCTTCCGCGGATTTCCCGCGAACTATTGATGAACCATTCGGTGATATAGCGGTAGCGGTCTTCGTGGCCCACCAGCAGATTGCTGCTGGCTATCGTCTCGTCGCCATTCTCGGCAAAGCCCAGGCCACGCAGGTCTTCGCTTGAAACGAAGGTATACGTTGGCTGGTAGAGAATGATAGCCGGCACAAGTTCAACCCACCGTTCCTGAAAGCGGGCATAGCTATTGCTGCGAGCTGCAAGATTGTGTTCTGTCCGCCCCTGGCTCAACATCGTGTCAATAGTCTCATCTTGCAATCCGGCGTAGTTTATTCCATCGGCGGCCTGGCTCGAATGCCATAGCTCGAATACATCGGGGTCGGGACCGAGGCGCGACCACCCGTGAACAGCCAGAACAAACTCGCGTGATTGCAGCCGCTCGCGCAGGAGAGCCGGCTCAAGTTGTTCAACCTCGACGCGGACACCAAGCTCTCCCCACTGTCGGGCCACCTCCTCCGCTGCGGCCAACCATTCGGGAGCACGGCCTGTGATGAGTGGGAGAACGAGCGGTTGTCCTGGGGCTTCTCTCGTTCCCTGCTCGTTCAGCAGATAGCCCAGACTATCCAGCATCTGTCCGGCCAGGTCCGGGGCATAGCGATACCACTGGACGGTAGGATCGTGCGCCCACCAGCCCGGCAGGATTGGCGTATCAACCCGGCAACCGTTTGGTGTACAGCGGTCCGGTGGGATGTTGCCATTGTCCGGGGGACTCGCGTCTGGTCTGCTCCCATCTATCCCGCTCCCTTCTGGCTTCAGGCTACGGGCAAGAAGCGTATCTTTATTCAGCCCATGTGCCAGGGCCTGCCGCATTTCGAGCGTGTCGAGCGGGGCAATCCGGGTGTTAAAACTCAGGATTGCATACGAATCCTGAGGCACATGCACCCGCCGAAATGATTCGGGGAGCACAACCTGGTTGATTTCTCGCAGGCCGCTAAACCCCGCAGCCCGGGCCTCGTGGCGTGTGAGCATCGAGAGTGCGGCCTGGGGCGAATCGAGAAACCGTAGCTCAATCTGATCAATAAACGGCGTTCCCCCGAAATAGCTTGGATTTGCCGTGAGCCGCGCCTGTGTCTCCGATAGCTCAACCAGATGGTAGGGGCCGGTGCCAACTGGCTCTTGCGAAAAGGGGAGTTCTGACCATTGCGCCATCTCAACATTGGACAGCAGATGGGACGGCAGGATGGGCACACGCATGGTGCTCAAAAACGGGGCGTAGGGCGCATCCAGCGTAAACCGCACGGTATAATCATCAATGCGATCTACAAGCACATTCTGCCACAGGGCGGCCAGGCTTGCGTCGCCCACAAAGCCGCTATCCTGGATGGTCTGGATGGCCTGGATGGTAAAAACCACGTCATCGGCATTGAACACTTCCCCATCGTGCCAGACCACATCTCGGCGCAAACGAACCGTATACACTTCTCCAAGCGGATCTATTTCCCAGCTTTCCGCCAGGGCTGTTTCGGGCAGGCCATCAAGGCCAATCCGAGTGAGACCATCGAACATCAGGGCCCCCAGGTCGCGCCCGACCGGGTCGGAGAGCGGGTTATTGACCAGGGGGATAATATGTTGCGGGGTTCCCAGGACAATCTCAACCATTGTCCCGCCCATTTCCGGGCGTGAGACGGTGGTGGAGAGGGCCAATCTACTCAGCAGAATAGCGATGAGCAGCGAACTGGTTGCCGCAATGATAATTTGCCAACGAATACGACGAGCCATACACGGGTTCCTTGACGAACGTTACGAACGACTACCGAAACAGGGGCAAACTGTTGATAAGCGCAAGCACCAGAAAGAGAATTGCCAGCCCGACCGTCACCTGGTGCAGCGTTTTTTCTAGCCCGCGGCGGGTGTGGTGGATTGAACTGGCACTCTGCCCGGCCATGCCCGGCGTGCGAGCCTGAATAACAACCAGAACAATGAGCATAATTCCGACAATAATCTGTATTGCATAGAGCGCAAATTCCAAAACCAACCTCCTGATTATCTTTCCGTTATTTTCTTTGTTTCGCATCTGTTCAGCATCCACGAAATAGTATACCATTTCTTGTCGAGAAACGGACAATGCCCGGCCTACCGAGAGGGTTCAGGGTTCGGGGTTCAGGGTTCGGGGTTCGGGGAGCGCGGGCATCTTGCTCACCCGGATGCAAGCGGGACGCTTGCCCTCCCAGAGCTTCACTCCCGAATCTGAACAGTTCCTGCCTGCTCCGAAGCTGGCACTTTTTCTCGAAGAGTGCTAAAATCCTCTTGACAAACTCCGCTTTCTCCATTACTATTAGGGCAATGCGAGTTAGCACTCTCTCTCATGGAGTGCTAACTGACTGAGACTGGTGATACTGGATTGATGTTGTGGATCGTGTGAAGGATGTTGTGAAGGATGTAAGGAAAGATGGAGGTACTCTATGTCAGCAGATTTTCGCATTCGCCCGCTGGCGGATCGGGTTGTTGTAAAACCCGCGGAGCGTGAGGAAAAGACAAAAGGCGGGATTTTTCTTCCCGATACGGCAACGAAGGAGCGGCCCCAGGAGGGGACCGTCCTGGCAGTGGGTGAGGGCCGCCGCGATGACAGCGGCAAGATTATTCCAATGAACGTACAGGTGGGGGACCGGGTGTTGTTTGCAAAATATGGCGGTACCGAGTTCAAGGTAGAAGACGAAGAATACTTGATTCTGGCAGAAAAAGACATTCTTGGGATTGTCCAGCAGTAAGTATACGGGAGGAGGCAAGAGAAAACTATGGCAAAGCAACTCTATTTTGGTGAAGAGGCCCGACGTGCGCTCAAGCGCGGGGTAGATACCATCGCCGAGGCGGTCAGTACGACGCTTGGCCCCCGTGGGCGCAATGTGGCAATAGATAAAAAGTTTGGTTCCCCGACGGTGACGCACGACGGGGTAACGGTTGCAAAAGAGATCGAGCTACAAGATCCCTTTGAGAATATGGGGGCACAGCTTCTGAAAGAAGCCGCCACCAAGACCAACGATGTTGCAGGTGATGGAACAACAACCGCAACGGTGCTGGCTCAGACCATTGTCAACGAGGGTCTCAAGGTTGTCGCCGCCGGTGCCAACCCGATGCTCATCAAGCGTGGGTTGGACAAGGGGGCCGAGGCAGTCGTTGGGTCCATCAGAGGGGCTGCGAAGGATGTGCGCGACCGGGCCGACATTGCCCACGTTGCCAGCATTAGCGCGGCCGACCCCGAAATTGGCGACCTCATCGCCGAAGTGATGGAAAAAGTTGGCAAGGACGGCGTGATTACTGTTGAGGAGAGCAAGGGTGTTGCTTTTGAGAAGGAATACACCGAGGGGATGCAGATTGACCGCGGCTACATCTCTGGCTACTTCATTACCAACACTGAACGCCAGGAAGCCGAACTGGAAGACCCCTACATCCTGATTACCGACAAGAAAATTAGCAGCGTCCAGGATATTGTGCCAACCCTGGAGAAGGTGCTGCAAGTGACAAAGAATCTGGTTATCATTGCCGAAGATATTGATGGCGAAGCTCTGGCAACACTCGTTGTCAACAAGCTGCGTGGCACAATCAACCCACTTGGTATCAAGGCTCCGGGCTTTGGCGACCGCCGCAAGGCTATGCTGCAAGATATTGCTATCCTCACGGGCGGAACGGTTATCAGTGAGGAAGTCGGGCGCAAACTCGACAGCGTGACCATTGAAGACCTGGGCCGTGTCCGCCGCGTGGTTGCCACGAAAGATGACACGACCTTCATTGAGGGCCGTGGCGACGAAACCGCCATCCGCGGACGCATTGAGCAGATTCGGGCGCAGATTGAAACAACAACCAGCGATTTCGACCGCGAGAAGCTGCAAGAGCGACGGGCAAAACTGGCCGGCGGTGTGGCCGTCATCAAAGTCGGGGCCGCCACCGAACCAGAACTGAAGGAGAAGAAGCACCGCGTTGAGGATGCATTGAGCGCGACCCGTGCCGCCGTCGAAGAGGGCATTGTCCCCGGTGGTGGTGTTGCCCTCATCAACGCCATCAGTGCCCTGGACAATGTCAAGCCGGACAATGAAGATGAGCGCATCGGTATCCAGATCTTGCGCCGTTCGCTCGAATACCCCATGCGGACGCTGGCCGCCAACGCGGGCGAAGATGGCGCGGTCATCATTGACACGGTGCGCCGCCACCAGCAGGAGAAGGGCGACACGACCTATGGCTACAATGTGCTCACTGGCGAGTTTGGCAGCATGGTTGAGCAGGGGATTATTGACCCGGCCAAAGTGACCCGTAGTGCTGTGCAGAACGCGGTCAGTATCGCCAGCATGATCCTGACCACCGAGGCTCTGATTACCGACATTCCCGAAGAGAAGCCGGCTATGCCTGCGGGCGGCGGCATGGAAGGGATGTATTAGTAGTCGGCAACGAGTGATACCGGTTTCGGGTGAACCTGTGATCTATCCCTCACCCCCTGCCCCCTTTCCCATTGGGAGAGGGAGGGGTGAGGGAAAATTGTGTTTTTCTCCTACCATTCTACGCGATACTCCAGACGTGGTCCCTGCTGTTGTCGCAGGTTGCGCAGGCCAAGCGGGTCGGCGGGTTGCTGCTGCTTTGCAAGCGTGGTAAACAGCAGGTCGTAGAGACTATCATACCGCTGGTAGCGTATCACCATTGCGTTGTCGGGAAGTCCGGCCAGCTCCCGCGCTCCGGCGATGGCATCGTCAAGATTGCCCAGCTCATCAACCAGCCCCACATCGTGGGCTTGCTCGCCCGTGTAGATACGCCCATCGGCCAGCTTCAATACCTGCTCTCGCGGCAGATTTCGCCCATCCACAATGACATCAACAAACCGCTGGTAGGCATCGTCAACAATGGTTTGCAATATCTTCTGTTCCTCTGGCTTGACCTCGCGTGCGGGAGAGAGAATGTCTTTGAATTCGTCGCTTTTGAACACCACCTGGCGCAGTCCCAGTTTCTCAAACGTTTCTTCGTAGTTGAGCGAGCTGATAATGACTCCCAGGCTCCCCGTGAGGGTATCCGGGTTGGCGTAGATACGGTTGGCCGGCGTGGCGATGTAATATCCTCCGCTTGCTGCCATACTGCTCATCGAAACAACGAGCGGTTTTTCGGCGGCCCGCAAGTCTTTCAGCGCACGGTGGATCTCGCTGCTGGCCACCACGCCCCCGCCGGGGCTGTCAATCCGCAGCACCACGGCGCGGATTTGTGGGTCGGTGGTTGCCTGCTTCACCTGCAAAATCACCTCGCGGTGCATCGGTGCGCCCCCAAACGTTCCGCCGTCGGGTGCGCCAATAATCCCGCTTACTTCAATGATTGCCACACGATCCTGCCCTCTTCCCGAAACAATCCGCTCCTGCCACGTTTTTGGCGGAAGGAGCGTTGTTTCGGTATCCGCGCTGCCCACACTGGCAACGAGAATGGCAAACCCGCCAAGTGGGAGAATGGCACACGACAGAACAATACCAATCACAATAGAGAGCACAATCAACAGCCATTTCGTTGTCCCGCTCTCCTTTTTCTTCGGGTGGTCTTCCATATGTTCCCCTTTTATTGCTTAAGATACATTGGGCAAATAGCCTCTAATCGTATTATAATACCTACTACCATACCTACGAATGTTTGACGAATCCTTTGCAAAGAAGCTATGGACATGTTCAGAAGCCAACCCGCACAGTCCCTCCCCCTCACGGGGGATGGTGGTCTGATAGACACGATCGAACCCGGCAGCATTGCCGATGCCATCGGGTTGCAGCCGGGCGACCGCATGCTGGCCGTCGGCGGGGTGCCCCTGCGCGATATTATTGATTATCGTTTTGCCCTGGCCGAAACGTTTGTCGAACTGACCGTCTGGAGCGGAGGCGAGATGCTAACCTGTGAGATAGAAAAAGATCCCGATGATGATCTGGGAATTGTCTTTTCCGAACCGCTTTTCGTCCCCCTGCGCTCCTGCGCCAATGCATGTGCATTTTGTTTTGTCCGGCAGATGCCCCCCGGCCTGCGGTCGTCGCTCTACGTCCGTGACGACGACTACCGCCTCTCATTCCTCTATGGCAACTTTATTACCCTCACCAACCTGGAAGAAGCCGACTGGCAACGTATCGGCGAACAACACCTCTCCCCACTCTACATCAGTGTGCATACCACCGATACCGACCTCCGCGCAAGGCTGATGGGCCGGCGGGCCATGCCCGATGTACTGGCGCAAATCCACCGCCTGGGGGCAATGGGCATCCGCGTTCATACGCAGATTGTGGCCTGCCCCGGCTGGAACGATGGCCCCGCTCTCCAGCGCACCATCAACGACCTGGGGGCCCTCTTCCCGGTGGTCCAATCTATCGCCATTGTACCGGTCGGACTGACCCGCTACTATCGCTTCGTCAAAACCAGCAACCAGCATTCCAGGGAGAAGAGGAGTATCAGTATTCGTCGCTATGGGCCCGCAGAAGCCTGCGCCATTGTCGAGATGGCACGAGCCAGTGGAAACCAGTATCGCCAGGAAATGGGGGTACAGATGGTCTATCCCGCCGATGAGTTTTTCCTGCTCTGTGGAGAACCGCTACCCCCGGTTAGTTTTTACGATGGCTACCCGCAGTATGCCAATGGGGTGGGGATGACCCGCGATTTTCTCAATGAATGGGCACGAGCGCGACACCACCTGCCCCGGACCCTCTCCCATCCGCTCCGTGTCGCGCTTGTCTGTGGCACGCTTTTTGCTCCAACCCTCCAGCAACTCCTTGCCCGTGTGACCATCGGTGGACTGGAGATGGATGTTGTGCCTGTTCGCAATCGGTTTTTTGGCGATACCGTCACGGTCAGTGGCCTGCTCACGGGGCAAGATGTTCTTGCAGCATTGCAATCTGGTTCATATGATCGGGTGGTCCTGCCCCGATCTATGGTTGACCACGCAGGACACCAGACGCTTGATGGGTACCGGGTGGAGGATATTGGGGAAGCAACTGGGCGGCCTGTCGAACTGGTCGGCACCGCCTCAGAGCTTGTCCAGGTGCTCCAGAACCTGGCCTGAATGCCCTTATGATAATGGTCAACAAACAATGGTCAGAAGACAAGGATGGGAGCAATGATCGAAGAACAAACGATACCCAAAAATCATCTCGATCTTATTCGTCGGGTCAGCCAGATTGCCGCCAGTTCGACACTAGAAGAACTTCTCGACCTGGTGCTTGACCTGGTCCTGGAGATGACCGGGGCGCAGGCGGCCGCCTTCTATCTCTACCATGAGATAGACGATATGCTGGTATTGGAAACAGGCAAAGGAGGGGGAGCAACCCTCAATCTTGTGAAACAAACCCTTTCCCCGGGGCAGGGGATGGCCGGGTTGTCCCTGCAACAGGGGAAAACGGTGGATAATTTCCCCTCTCCCTGGGATGATGGGGAGCAACAATCCTTCCCCACCGGGGATGAGCATTTCACCCTCCGTCCGCACTATTGCGTTCCGCTGCTCCAGCACGACCAGCCGGTTGGCGTTATTTGGGTTTTCGCTCCTCTTTCTCCCCCCCCGGAACCGCACGAATCCGCCGAACAGCTTGAGCAACTCAACCTGCTTGGTTTGCTCATCCCTCCACACATTTGCCGCACACGCCAGCTTGTAGATGCACAACGACGCGAAAAACGGCTCAAAGACTTGATAGACATTATCTCGTTTATGTCGGCAATGCTGGATCGTGGACAACTGCTGGATGATATTATGATCTACATCCAGGACCTGCTCCAGGTTGAGGCAACGTCTATCTGGCTCAAGGATGACATCACGGGCGATCTGGTGTTGCATGTCGCCACGGGGGAGCAGAGCGAACGCATCCGCGAGGTGCGCGTGCCTGCCAACCAGGGCATTATTGGCAATGTCACCAGCACGGGCAAATCAGTCATTGTGAATGATGTCAGCAAGGATGTCCATTTTTACGCCGGGGTTGATCAGCAGAGCGGGTTTAAGACCCGTTCTATTATGTGTGTCCCCCTGAAAGCTCCCCGTATTCAGCTTGGCGACCAGCGGGGCGAGCTGCTGGAAACAATTATCGGGGGGGCGCAGGCCTTGAACAAGCGCGATGGAAGCGTATTTACCAGAGAGGATACGCTGTTGCTCGAACTGCTGGCCGGGCAGGCCGCTATCATCTTGCAGCTTTCCGATCTCTATTCGCGCCTCTCGCAGCTTAACAACGAGTTGGCCCAATCCTACAACGAAACCCGCAAAATGTTCAGCGGGTTTATCAATGGCATCACGAGTTTTATTGACCGGAAAGACCCCTACACCCGTGGACACAGCCAGCGCGTTTCCGAATTTGCCGTTGCCATTGCTCGCCAGTTGAACCGTAGCAAGCAGGCGGAAATATCTGAAGAGATGCTGGACCATATCCGAATCGGGGGTATTCTTCACGATGTGGGGAAAATCGGGGTTGCCGACGAGGTGCTCAAGAAGCCGGACCACCTGACCGAAGAGGAAATGGAACAGATGCGGATGCACCCGATCTATGGAATAGAATTGCTGAAAGATTCCGATTTGCTGCGGTTGCTGCCCATTGAGCAGCAGGCCATCGAGGAGCACCACGAACGGCTCGACGGGAGCGGCTACCCGCGGGGGCTATGCGGTATCCGGACAGACGGCGCAAATGGCAATGGCAATGGCACGACACACAAAGAGGGTATATCGCTTATCGGGCGGATTGTTGCTGTTGCCGATGCCTTCGACGCGATGGCCAGCGACCGCCCCTACCGCGTGGCGAGGTCTGCCGAGCAGGCCATTGAGATATTGCGGGGGGCGGCAGGGACGGAGTTTGACCCGATGTGTGTTGAGGCTCTGGTGCAGGCTCGCCAGCGGGGGATTATCCGGGTGCAGCACGAGCGTGGGGAGCGGGGGTGAGCGGGTTATGCCTCCGCCAACGTCTCGCCCACACGCAACACATCCTCAACCGTATTGTAGAAATGGGGGGCAATCCGCACCCCACCACCGCGGGCCGTCACAATAATACCCTGCTCATTCAAGCGGGTATTCACCGCTTCGGCATCAGGAACAGATACCACAACAATACCGCTACGGTGTTCGGGGGCGGTGCTTGCTGCCAGCGTGTAGCCGCGCCCGGTCAGGTCGGCTATCAGCGTGTCCACAAGGTGCAAAACCCGATTGCTGATGCGGGCAATCCCCACCTCGTGGAGCAACCCCAGGGCCGCATGCAGGGCAACCATGCCGGTCCAGTTGATAGTTCCCGTGTTAAACCGTTCGGCATTTGGCGGGAAGGTGAAATTGTAGTCAAGGTAGTTTTGCGGGTCCAACACGCTGGCCGCGCCAACATAGGCACCGGGCACAAGCTGCTCAAAAAGTTCCTGGCGACAATAGAGAAAGCCGCTTCCGGGTGTTGAGAGAAGCCATTTTTGCGAACCTGCCGCCAGCATATCAATGCGGCATCCCTGCACATCCAGATCGAAAGCCCCAAGCGTCTGGATGCCGTCTACCACAAAGAAGATGCCGCGCTCGTGGCACAGATGGCCCACGGCGGCTATATCGTTGCGAAAGCCTGTGGCAAACATGGCGGTACTC
Organism: Chloroflexaceae bacterium; assembly: GCA_034436975.1. Lineage (GTDB taxonomy): Bacteria > Chloroflexota > Chloroflexia > Chloroflexales > Chloroflexaceae > JAAUSY01. The sequence continues at coordinate 15,902 of DAOTUE010000213.1, read as the reverse complement.
AGCGCAATAACACGAGTGCGCGGGTCAATACGCTGCTCCAGCGTGGCGAGGTCCAGGCCACCGTGGTGTTGCGGCACAATTTTTGTCAGCACGCCGCGGTGAGCCTGGTTGAGCCAGGGGTAGATATTGGCCGGGTAGTCGCCATCAAGCACAAGCACAGTGTCGCCCGGTCGGAGCGGTAAACTGACGGCTGCAGTATTGATGCCCGTTGCCGTATTGGGCATCAAGGCGATCTCGTCAATGCTACGGGCATTGATGAGCGAGGCAATCCGCCCGCGCAGGTCATCAGCAAGAGCGATCATGTCCCCCAGGTAGTGCTGGTATGGCTCGAAGCGCGTTTGCATCAGGTGGGACTGGACGGCATCGGCGACCCGTAGGCTGGTGGGGGATATGGCCGCGTGGCTCAAGAAGGCAAATCGCCCGCTAATGGGAAACTCGGTGCGGTAGGCAGGCAGATCACCGTCAACCGTTTCATCGTCAAGTGTTTCCAACGCTTCCTTCATCATGCCAGCTCTTCCTTCTATTCTATTCGTTCTTTCCATTCGTTATGTCCAGCATCCAGGGCTTTGCCCACACACAACACCTCCTCAACCGTATTGTAGAAATGGGGCGAGATACGCACTCCACCGCCGCGGACGGTAACGGTTATATTTCGTTCACTTAACTGTTTGCTCACTGCTTCAGCATCGGGAACCCGCACCACAACAATACCGCTGCGGTGTTCGGGGGCCGTGCTGGCCGCCAGCGTATAGCCACGCCGAGTCAGGTCGGCTATCAGGGTTTCGACGAGAGTCTGCACCCGCCTGCTGATACGAGCAATCCCCACCTCTTGCAGCAACCCTAGCGTGGCGTGGAATGAGACAATGCCGGTCCACTCTGGAATACCCACACTGAATCGGTTTGCATTGGGCTGGTAGGTCAGGTTGTAGTCAAGATAGTTCAGATGGTCTACCACGCTGGATGAGCTAATCGGGGCACCGGGGATAAGCTGCTCCAGGATGTCGTGGCGGCAATAGAGGAAGCCGATACCCGGCGACGAAAGAAGCCATTTGTTTGTCCCCGATGCGAGGAAATCAATATGGCACGCCTGAACATCTAACGCAAATGCGCCGAGCGACTGGATACCATCTACCACAAAGAAAATACCGCGCTCGTGGCACAGGCGGCCCACTGTGGCAATATCGTTGCGAAAGCCTGTCGCCAGCATGACGGTGCTCAGGGCAATAACGCGAGTGCGATGATCAATACGCTGCTCCAGCGTGGCAAGGTCCAGGCCACCGTTACGTTGCGGCACAACTTTTGTCAACACCCCACGATAGGCCAGATTCATCCAGGGGTAGATATTGGTCGGGTGGTCGCCGTCGAGCACAAGCACATTGTCGCCCGGCTGGAGGGGCAGACTCATTGCCGCAGCATTGATGCCCGTAACCGTGTTGGGCATCAGCACAATCTCATGCGTGTGGCGGGCATTGATAAGCGCGGCAATCCGTTCACGCAGTTCGTCCGAGATAGCAAGCATGTATTCACGGTATTGTTGAAACGGCTCGGTTTCGACACGGTGCAGGTAGGCCCGCACGGCATCGGCGGAGCGGCGGCAGGTGGGGGAGATGGCCGCGTGGCTCAAGAAGATATACCGCTCGGTAATGGGAAACTCGTCCCGATAGGCAACCAGATCATCGTCACTCATACCATCATTGCGCCTTCTACTATTCTCTCCGCTCTCGTCTCCACCAGGGGCAGCGATACCCCCGCCTCATCGTCCAGCAAAAACCTTCTCACCAGCTCGTGATAGAGCCAGGGACGCTCTACCATTGGCAAGTGCCCGCAGCGTTCAATCCAGACCAGGTGATTGTTGGGCACAAGTTGGGAAATCATCGGCGGGCCGTAGTGGGGCATCAGGTGGTCCTGCCGCGCTCCGATGACCAGCGTGGGAGCTGCCACCAGCCGGAGCGTGTCGTTGTAGTCGGGACTGACAGAATTTTTGGAGGTTTCCAGGGCAGTTTTCTTATCCATGTTGAGGAAATCAGCGAAGCTATCACGCAAGAGGGTATCATCGTTGGGAACACGATAGAAGAAGCGGCGAGCAACGGCCCGATAGAAGGGGCGGATTGTCCCCATCCGCGGGTGGCGCAGCACCAGCCACAGCTCCATAATGCGGTGGACCCGCTCGACAATGCGACGATTGCGCTCATTTTTGTAGGTTCCGGTGCAGGTCAGCACCAACCGTCGCACCCGCTCTGGCGAGCCAACGGCAATAGCCACAGCCATAACCGCGCCCAACGAGTGGGCATTGAGATCGAATTGTGCCAACCCCAGCATATCGGCAAATTCTATCAGGAGGCGGGTCATGGTTTCGGGCGTGGCAGGCCGGTTTAGTGGGGGGGATGTACCATAGCCAGGCAGGTCGGGCGCATAGATGGTCCGTATATCGGCAAGGCGGGTGAGCGTTCCCTGCCAGTAGCGCGATGAGCCGGCCCAGCCGTGGAGCAGCAACAGCGGCGGGCCCTGCCCGGCCTGGCGATAGTGTACAATCGCTCCGTCCGAAAGTTCCAACGTCTGCATCGGGAGATTTTCCATCGTCACTGTTCTCATTTATTCTTCCCTTCTCTCCTGAAACGCCACAACAACAACGCCATCCAATTCTATCACAATCTGCACGTCGGGCGAACGACGCAGGGTCGCAGCAACCGTGGCATAATCGGGAAATACCGTTCCATCAAAAAACCGTCGTTCAATGAGCAGGTAGCGCAGGTTCATCTCGCGCAGGGCCTGCAATGATGCAGCGGCGGGAAAATCGGCGGCGCGGTGGGCAAAGTCGCGGTAGGCGGGTGGCTGGTGAGTCGGGTGGTTGTAGGCGGGCATATGTTTGCCGTGGAAGAGTGAGCCATACATCGCCATATGGTTGACCTGGTCGAGGCCGGGGGGGAGAGCCGCCACCGCAAAGTGGCCCGGCTGTTCTGCGAGCCAGTGGTCAACCGGGCGCGGCTCAACGGTGGCATATTCCAGCTTGCCCGGCGCACCATCAAGGATAATAAGCCCTCCGACCAGAGCGACAACCGCATATCGCCAGGAGTGCGGACGGTGGCGGAGCGGGGCCAGAAGCACCGTGGTCCCCACTCCTGCCAGAGCTGCCACAAAGAAAATGGGAATAATGCCAAACCGGGCCCATGTCCGCATCATGTTCACAAAGGGGAGATGGGCCAGGTAGGAGGCGGGGAGCCAGAAAGAATCATGCTCCTGGAGCGATTTTCCGTTGAAGTGTAAGTCCGTACCGAGCGCAAAGATAGCCCCCACCAACGCAACCCCGGACCAGACAAGCACCTGGCGACGGTGCAGGCTCTCTCTTTTCGCCAGTGCATGGACCAGGGCCACCAGAGCCAGGATGCTCGCCACAATACCGAGGTAGAGCGTCTTTTCAATCCAGAGCGGCTCCGGGCGCAGGTTCAAAAAGAACGTTCCCCAGAGCGGATGGAGCCGCGAGGGGAGCAAAAAATTGAGCGGGTCGGCCGACCACATACGGGTACTGGCCACATCGTAGGGAACGTAGACACCCGTATTGAGGGTGAGCAGGTAGGGGAATGCGCTGGACACAAACCCTGCTCCCATGCAGAGCGCGGCAAGTCCCCCCCGTCGCAACAGGCCAAGCGGGCCGCGGGGCAACAGAACCAGTACCCCATAGCACGCCCCCGCTACCAGACAGATCACCAGGTAGTATTGGGCCGAACTACCAACGAGAAAAGCCGCGCCCACCAGAGCCAGAAGGTGGAACCAGCGAGGAACAGGGCGATGGAGCAGACCATCGAGCGACCAGAAAAACAGGGGAATAGCCCAGGTGCTCACAAGCTGGAGATGCCCATAGCTATGCACCACGCGGTAGGGTGCAAGCAGAAAGATCAACCCCGCCACGCCCCCCCCGGCGCGGCTCCCTGTTACCTGGCGGACCCAGAGAGTGGTGAAATAGCCCGATAACCAGAAGCACAGCACAATAAGAAGATTGTAGGCTGCAACGGGGCCGAGGAACCAGGTGGCTGGAGCTACCGCAAGAATGCCGACATAGGGAATATCGGTTGCCATCAGGTTGAGATCGTCGGGGTAGTTGAGACGCGGGTCTACAAAGGGTGACTGGTTGAGCAAGAGAGCCTGGCCCATCCAGCCGGTGATATAGACATACTGCACATTGTCGCCGGCCCATCCGACAATATGCGAACGAGGGGAGGGGAGCACGGGGGAGACGACCCACAGAGCCAGTATTCCGTAGAGCAGCAGGAGCGGGAGTTCGCGAACAATCCGACGAACGGGCGATTCCTGCATGGTCCATACCCTCCAGATACTCAATCTTGTTCCTGTGGCACACAAAACATGCCATCACATCTCAGCTTGATGCGGTACTGGCGGGCCAGGTCGGGCAGGTGGTGGCGCAAGGTGGCGATGTGCGCGGCGACGGGCCAGGTGTCGGGGATGGGGTGAATAGTGGCTCTGGTTGTTTTGGTTGTCAGGTGTTCGGTTGTCACCGTCGTCTCCTTGAACCGAATGTACAGGGCATCAACGGAGGGGTCGCAGGTTATTTTCATACCCCCGCATCCATAATCACCAGCCACGTCACCAGCACAAAATCGCTCAAATCGTGGGCCTGCTCCGGCTGGTCGGGTAGCCGCGCCCCGCGCTGGCCCAGCAGGTGCGTGCTCATCCGTTTCTTAAACGTCGTTGTGATTGAGTGGACCGCCTGGCGCAGGAGCGTGCTATAGTGCACCATCTCCTGCCCATCCTGCGTGCGCTGGTCAAAGAGCAGACACAGGTCATCATACGGGACGGTGCGTTCCGCGCACAGCACGCGGTAGATTTCAAGGATCTGCTTGGGCTGCACGAAACTCAGCCGCACTTCGCCATTATCGCGCACATAGACCAGGTAGTATGGGTGTAGCGGGTTAATCTTGCTGCTCTGCTGGGTGCCCTTCTGCTGCAAGCAGTAGATGACACCGGGCGCAATCAGCGGGTAGTCGGGGTGGGGCGGCACCACGGCATATATCCCCATCGGGGACTGCTCCAGTGCAGCGCGGTTGCTCTGGATATACTTCAGCAGATCAATGCGGAAATCGTCCAGCGTGAACTCGTTCAGCGTGATGCTTTCGCTCAGGTCTTCCAGGTCGAGCACCTCATCTTTGAGTTTGAGCAACTGCTGGTCGCGGTAGGATAGTTCCTGCTCCACCAGGTCGGTATCGAGTTGCGCGGCAAGCAGGTTGTCGTCGCCCGTCGCAGTGATGTCGGCCAGGGCCATCCGTGCCTCAACGCGGTTTTTCAGGTTGATGTACTTGTTCAGGTCGGGCGTGGGCCAGAAGTTGACAAGCTGAACGCTCGTGTTTGCGCTGCCAATGCGGTCAATCCGCCCGAAGCGTTGGATGATCCGAACCGGGTTCCAGTGAATGTCGTAGTTGACCAGGTAATCGCAATCTTGCAGGTTTTGCCCCTCGGAGATACAGTCGGTGGCTATCAGCAAATCAATCGCTTCGTCTTGCGGAAAGTCGGGCAACTGCTCCCGCTTTTTCGCCCGCGGCGCAAAGTTGGTCAGAATGTGGGTAAAGGCGTTGTTGCCCAGGGTTGTGCGATTGGCACGGTCTCCCGTCACCAGCGCACAATGGATACCCAGGTCGTGCCGCGCCCACTCGTGCAGCGCGTCGTAGAGATAGCTTGCCGTATCCGCAAACGCCGTGAAGACCAGCATCTTTCGATTGGGTAGACCCTCCCGCGTTGTCGTTGGCTGCTGCACCTTCTGCTCAATCAGGTGCTTGAGGCGGGCCAGTTTCGCATCGTGTTCAACGGTTATCTGCTCCGCCGACGCATGCACAATGCTGAGTTGCTCTTTGTCGTGCTGCAAATCCTTCAGCCATTGCTCAGTATCCAGGTGGGCCATCTGGAACGCCAGCGTGCCTACCTGCAAGGCGGCCTGGAGATCCTCATCGTCTACATCCTCAACCGTGAGGCTTTCCATATCCACCGTCGGGTTGTCCTCGCGGTACTGGTGAAACCGCTTGATGCGCTGCTCCAGGTCTTCAATCTTGCGGATGGTGCGCTCCAGCGTGATGGTGAACGCGGCAACCGAACTTTCCAACCGCTTGAGGAAGTTCACGCGCATCATCCCGATGAGAAAATGCTCGCGGGTACTCTGGCGAAAATTGCTAACCAGCGGGCGATCATAGCGGTCTTTGTACGCATCCAGCACATACGCTGTCGGATTGAACAGCGACAACCGATACTCGGAGATTTCGTCATTCAATCGGTCGTAGGACATAAACCGCCCGCGCAGGTCTACCTCATCAATCATCACGGAGAGCGGTTTGTGCCGCTGTGGAAAGCCACCAAGTCGGGCTATCGTATCCTGGTAGTAGGTCTGAATGTGCTTGCGCGAACGGGCAATCGTCAGCTCATCAAGCAGCGTGAAGAAGGCAGAACTGAGGCGGTTGAGCAGGTCCCGTGAGGTGCGGTTCCCCTCCTGCCGCGCCCACTCGCTGAAGGTACGTTGTGCCGTCGCCAGCGTGTCGCGCAGGCTGGCAATGCCCAATGATGATAGGAACGCATCGTCGCGCCCCTCGGTGATGAAGGCAAGTTGGTTTCGCAGGTCGCTCAGGTCGTTGTTCACGGGTGTTGCCGACAGCAACAGTACCTTCGTCCTGACCCCACTTCTGAGCACATCATCCATCAACCGCTCGTAGCGGCTCTTGCGAATGATATTGCCATCGGCATCACGTTGGCCAGATGTGTTGTTGCGAAAGTTGTGCGACTCATCCAGCACAACGAGATCGTAATTGCCCCAATTGAGCGTGGCCAGGTCAATATCGCCTGTCCGCCCCGATGCGCGGCTCAAGTCGGTGTGAGCGAGCACCGTATAGCCGAAGCGGTCGGAAAGAAAAGGGTTGAGCGGGCTGTTGTTGTGGGCCTGGTACACGGTCCAGTTTTCGCGGAGCCGCTTCGGGCAGAGCACCAGCACCCGTGCATTCTGTCGCTCAAAGTATTTGATAACCGCCAGGGCTTCATAGGTCTTGCCAAGCCCGACGCTGTCAGCAATGATGCACCCGTTGTGGGTCAGCATCTTGTTGATCGCCCCGCGCACCCCGTCGCGCTGGAACTCGAAGAGGGTTTGCCAGATAGCGGTGTCAACAAGCTGATGCTGCCCCTCAAGCAGGTCGCTCCGCGCCTGCTGGTCGAGATACCGGCTGAAGAGATGGTAGAGCGTTTTGTAGTAGAGGAATTGCGGGGCGTTGTTGCGGTAGAGTTGCGCCAGGCAGGTCAGCACATCCTCTTTGACATCGGCAACCAGCGTCGTATCGTTCCAGATCTCATCAAACCAGGCTTTGAGGTCGCGGCGGTCGCGGGTGCTGTCTACCTCAAGGTTCAGTTCAATGTTGTTGCCCGCCTCGCCCAATCCCAGACCCGCTACCGTGAAGTTTGAGCTACCCAGGATGGCCGCCTCGCCGCCCTGCTGCTCAATGTGGTACATCTTGCCGTGGAGCAGGTTGGCGCGGGTAATAGAGCGAATGTCCACGCGGTCGCGTATCCAGTCGGCACACGCACGGGCAACCCGTTTTTGCTCCAACTGGTTGGCCAGGCTCATCCCCGCGTCCACAATCTCAAACCCCTTCGTTTTGCTGCGCTGCGGGTCCAGCGTGGTGATGCCTCGCGGTTCCCCGTAGAGGAAGCGCAGCCGCCCGATGGTCAGCAGGTAGTCTTTGAGCGCGTCGAAAGCGTAGATGGTGAAGTAGGCGGAGACGAAGGCGATGGCGGCTTCCGGCGTGATGTGCGCCCGCAGGAAGTCGGCGACGCTGCCGCGGGTGTGGTTGTCACGGATGCCGGAGGGGAGCGGGTGATCTCGTGATATGCTCATCCTTGCCTCAAGTGATTGCAGATAAAACCCATACCCATGCTACAATGCGATAGCAGAATTGAAAAAGAGGTCCCCCCATCCGATTGCTGGTCAAGCCTGGATGGGATTTTTCATACCATCAGCCTCAAGTATACCATAGTCTGTGGGGGAAAAGGGGGATATTTTCATTTCTCCACTACCAGACCACACGGAGGAAATAGACACCGCTGCATCCATTGCACCGGCAGAAGAACAAGAGCTATGCTATAATAGTAGCTATTATGCAGAAGTATCCAGAGGAATATCAGAGAGAACAACAGATCTATGGAGCAGATGACGCTTTCGCAAGGGACAATCTCCTATCACCAGGCCGGGCAGGGAGAACCCTTGCTCTTGATACATGGGTGGGGCGGCTCCTCTCGCTACTGGCAAAAAACATTGCAACACTTCTCCCAGGAATACTGCGTCTATGCTCCCGACCTGCCGGGGTATGGAGCTTCGCCGCCAGTGAGTGGGGAAATCAATGGAGAACGGTTTGCCGAAATTCTGAAGGAATTTGTCGAGCGGCACCATATCGAAACCTGTCATCTTGTGGCCCACTCGTTTGGCTCCAGTGTGGCGGCCACGTTTGCCGCACGCTGGCCGGAGCGAGTCCGTTCGCTTGTGCTGACCTGCTTTAGCACCTTTCACAACGAGTTTGAGCGTCGGCTGATTGAGCAGATGCTCAATCAGATAGGCGTGTCGTTGGCGATGTGGCAACCCTGGATATCCTTCTGGCACCCGTGGATGGGGGTGTGGCAATCGTGGATGTCGTTGTGGCGTTCGCAGACCCCCGGCTCGATGCCCTCGATATACCAGACCATCGCCTGGCGATTTTTCTATACCATCCCCTCGGATGACCAGTTGCTCCACGAAAGTATGCAGGATTTTCTCCAGATGGATCAGCGCACATCCATCCAGACAATTTTCAGTGCACTCAGCCCCACGATTACTGAAACCCTGCAACAGATTGTCACGCCGACGCTGCTTGTTGCAACCCGCCAGGATATGATTATGCCGCAATATGGGGCCGAGGCCGTCGAACACCTGATACCAGGCAGTCGCCTGGTCTGGATTGATCAGTGTGGGCATGTTCCAATGATTGAAAAGCCGACAACGTATCACCAGCTCGTGCAAAACTTTTTTCAGTCCGTTTCTGGCTAACTGGCTAACAGCATAGAGCTGAACAGTAATCGTTCAGGGGGGATAAATATAATCCTTCAGAACAAGGAGTATCGCTCCTGAGAACGCGGGCGCAACTCCCCCCTCCCACTCCCTCCCCCCGCTGGGGGATAACAGGGGGGGCCGCGCCCGCATCGGGGCAAGCGAGACACTTGCGCTCCCAGGGATTGGGGATTGCCCAAACCCGATGCAGGCTTACAGCAGGAACAACGGGCAAGAACAGTGAGCAGAACCTGTGATCAAAAACAACGAGGAGTTTTTTATGCCACAGAACCATGAAAATCATTCTCATCTCCCCGGATGCCCTCATTGTGGAACGGTTTCGCGGAAGGCTGGGCAACGAGTTTGCCATATGTGCGGCAAGCCGCTTTTTTCTGGGTTGGCGGGTGGTGAGGAACCATCGCCACGTCGGTTTGAATATCAACCACACCGATTTGAATATGGTGCTCCATCCCATTCTTCTCCTTCCCATCCGGCCAGCGGGCCCTCTCCCGCGCATCGCAGGACAAAAAGCGTGGCTCGCACCCCCAACCCCCCCAACCCCAACGCCAGGGGGGACAAAACTCCCATCCTCTCGGCTGGTCTTTTCGGCTCCATTCTGCTCTGCGCTTTTCTTCCATTTCTCACAGTGTCGTGTGCCACTCAGGAATACGAGGTGAGAGGGACAGACATGATTGACCTGCTCAACTTCTCTTCGCAGTCATATGATTACGAGGCTATTCCGGAAAGTGTCATCATTCTGGGGATTCTCATTGTACTTGCGCTGTTGTGGGGTGGGGTTGTCAGTCTCTTCAAAAGCAGGCTCGCCTCGGTCATTGCTGCGCTGGCGGGCGGGGTGGGCACAGCGTGCATGGTTGCGCTGCAGTTTGTCCTTGACCACGAACTTGATAAGCCAGCGGAGGATACGCCGGGCAGCGGAGGGATGATACCGGGAGATATTATTGACACCGGGCGCGATCTGCTTTTCTCTAGCGGCCTGCTCAAGGTCAACTACCAGTCTGGCTACTGGCTCATGCTTGCGCTCTTTGTGGCAGCAACACTCCTCAATTTCTGGCTGGCTCTGCGTCCGCCGCGGCAGGCCCACCGCCGTTGATACCTGGTCTCCTTAGACATTAGATGAAATGTTCAAAAACGCGGTTGCCAAGCCTACGCCCGCGGGGAGTGAGGGAAACTGCCTCGGCTGTACGGACCAGCAACCCCTCGCGTTGCAGCATCGCCAACGTTTTGCCATACACGCGGTCCATATCCACACCGCACCGCTGGCGAAAATGGGCAAAGTGGACCCCGCTATGCATCCGCAACCCCATGAACATGGTTTCGGCGCAGCGGTTGGCTAGTGTCAACGGAGTGACACTATCAACGGGCCGCTGCCCGGCCTGCACCGTGGCAAGGTATTCACCGATGGTGCCAATGTTGGCATATCGCTGTGGGGAGATGTGTCCGTGGGCCCCTGCGCCCACCCCCAGGTAGTCATCATTCAGCCAGTAGGCCAGGTTATGATGGCAGCGACTATCGTCGGACTGCTCCCCACTTGCGGCCCCCTCGTTGGTTGCCTTGCTGCTGGCTGCCCTGGCCCAGTTGCTTATTTCGTAGTGGGTATAGCCTGTGGCAGCAAAGTGCTCGATGGCGATGTCATACATGGTGGCGGTGGTATCCTCGTCGGGCAGACAGATTTCCCCACGCTCCACCTGGTCATAGAGCAAGGTGTGCTCTTCCAGAATAAGCGAATAGCAGGAGTAATGGTCAATGTTCCAGCAGGAGGCCCATTGGGTTATCGTGTGGAGTTGTGCGACCCAGGATTCGGTGGTCTGCCCTGGCACGCCGAAGATGAGGTCAACGTTGATGTGGGCGAATCCGGCGCGGCTTGCGCTGGCGACACACGTTTCTGCTTCAGCGGTGGTGTGGATGCGCCCCAGGAGTTGCAGTGTGGGATCGTGCAAACTCTGGACCCCCAGGCTCAGCCGATTGACCCCAAGCGAGCGCAGGCCACAAAAATATTCATAGGCATCGGTTTTGTGGGTGCTGTGGCCCATGAGGGTGCCGGGGTTGGCCTCCACCGTAACCTCGGCCCCCTCCAGCACCACAAGAGGCCTCGCGGCCTGCAGGATGCGCTCAATCTGGTTGAGCGAAAGGAGCGAAGGCGTGCCTCCCCCTAGAAAGATGGTCGGGCGCAACGCAGCAGTGGCCACGGTGGGAGAGGGAAGCATATCTAGCTCGGCACAGAGGGCCGCAACGTAGGCATCCAGGCGGTCCTCCTGCCCGGCGTAGGAGGTAAAGTCGCAGTAGGCGCACCGCTTGCGACAGAAGGGAATATGAATGTACAGGTGAACCGGTACCATTGTGGTTATATGGCCTCCCCAATGGTGCGAAAGAGCGTATCACGCCGGTACCACGGCGGAGATGGAAAGGTTCGGATGGTACCGGCACACCATTAAAATGGAATTTCGTCATCGTCCATCTGGCCTTCGTCAATCCGTTGGGGCTTGTTGCGCTCGGAGGGAGCGTCTGGCTCGGAGCGGGGAGCGAACTCGCCCCGTGGGGCAGCACTACTCCGTTCCTCGCGCCCGTCCCCTTCTGGCTGATACCCCGACGAGTCTCCACGTCCGCTGCCGAGCATTACCATTTCAGTTGCGGTAATTTCCAGGCTGCTCCGGGCTTCGCCATTGCGGTCGGTAAACACCTGTGGCGGGCGTATCCGACCCTCAATATACACCTGCCGTCCCTTGCTGAGATACTGATTGCATATCTCGGCCAGTCGTTCCCACGCACTGACCCGAAACCAGATGGTCTCTTCGCGGGTGCCTCCGTCCCGATCATTCCACCTTCTACTGACTGCGACATTGAACGAGGTCACAGCCTGTCCCTGCGGGGTGAAACGCATTTCCGGGTCGTTACCCAGATTTCCAATAATCTGGATTTTGTTCAATCCTGCCATAATCCTGCTCCCTTTCTATACTACTGCCGTTTTTCCCTTCTTCCGTGCGCTTTCCGGTTATCGTTCAGTCCCCTCACCTGGCCTCCCCCCACCTGGCCTTCCCCCATTGGGGGGAGAGATTGGGAAGGGGGGCTGTCCTGGGGCAAGCGAGACGCTTGCGCTCCCAGGGATTGTCCCAACACAATGAACGCTTACGCTTTCCGTATGCTGCCTGTTCCACGCTGATATTCTATGTATAGTGTAGTACATCTGTTTGTGCTCGTCAAACAACCGGGGCACACAAAAACGTGTTTGTCCGAAACATCAGGCGGTCTGTTCGCGGGCGAGCGGTTTATTCACCAGATCAACCATCCCTTTGATAACTCCATGTTCTGCGGCTTCTTTTGCCTGGCGGATTGCATTCATAATCGCTATTGCGTCGGATGCGCCGTGGGCAATAATAGTCACGCCTTTGACCCCAAGCAGCGGGGCCCCGCCGTGGATGCGGTGGTCTGTCTCGCGCCGCAGGTGGAGCAGCGTATAGAGCACTGCCCCGCTCAACCCCACGCTGCCAAGCACGGCCCCTGCTGGCGTTCGCCACCGTTCCTTTCCTGGAAGCAGCGTCAGGGCGGCCACGGGGAGCAGGCCGACAAGCAGGCGGTGGAGCAAATTTCTCCGCATATCGGCTTTGATCTTTTGTTTGACAAAAGAAATCGTTGCCTCGCCCATCTTCAACACCATATTGCCCACAAATCCATCGCACACCAGCACATCGCACACTTCATGCATCAAGAGGTGTTTGGGTTCGGCATTGCCAACAAAGTTGAGGTTGGTCCTGAGCAGAAGCTGATGGGCTTCCTGGACGAGTTTATCCCCTTTGCTTTTTTCCTCGCCATTGGCCAGGATGGCCACCCGTGGGTTCTGGATACCGAAAGTGTTTTCGGCATACACGCAGCCCATCTGAGCAAACTGGAGCAAGTATTCCGGTTTGCAGTCGGTTGTTGCCCCGATGTCAAGCGTCAGGACGCGCCCCCGTCCGGTAAGCGTAGGAAAGAATCCGACCAGGGCCGGACGGTGAATGCCTGGCAACCGCCCCAGGACAAAAAGCGCGGCGGCCATTGATGCGCCGCTATGCCCTGCCGAAACAAACCCATCTGCATAGCCATCTCGCACCATCCGCAACCCGACAACATGGGATGAGTTGGGCTTTCGACGCACCGCTTGTGTTGGTTGCTCATCCATCCCGATAACATCGGGGGTATCTACAACGGGCAAATCCAGTCCTTTTGTCTTGTAGTGGGAAAGTTCTTTGTGTATCTTTTCGCCCGGCCCGACCAGAACAACCGTGCAGCCGAAGGCGCGAGCCGCCATCACTGCCCCTTTCACCGGAATGTATGGCGCGTGGTCGCCTCCCATCGCATCCAGAACGATTCGCATAATCTTCTGATTTTCCTTTTCTGCTGATGTTTCTCTCGTGCTAAATCCGGGTCGTCCCCAATACTTGTTCCCGCCGCCGTATAGTATAACATAGCCAGGGAGAGAGGGCTAAAACGGTTCGGGTGGGCGAATACGCCAGGCCAGCGGCTCTAGCCAGAATAGAGCTGTGTTCCACAGGACAAACCCGGCCATTGTCAGAACCACGAGCCGTCCGGCTTTTCCATAGCGCAGCAGGAGCCGCGTGCCCAGGGCCGCCCCCACCGCGACAGCCCAGGCCGAAAACATTAGCCATCGTGTATTCTGGCCTGAGTGCGTGAGAAAGGGAAGCAGAGCAAACCCGCTGCTCACCAGCACACTGCAAGCCATCAGGCTAAAGAGCGCGAACCGGGCACGGCGAACGTGCAAAGCCAGATCAGAAAGGTCTGGCTTTGTGTTTCGTGTAAGTGACGTTATGTTTCTTCCAGATGCCAGCAAATGCCACATACCGAGAGGCAGCAGGAGCAACGGGAAAAACCCGAAATGCTCGATAAAGCCGAGATGCCAGAGATTGTGCAGGAGACGCTCGCGAGAGACAGGCTCGCGCCGGGCCAACTCTGGCAACCCTTCGGTGAGGGCTGTTTGCATATGGCTGACAACCATTGGGAGATAGGCACTGTAGAAGAGGAGAAGCGCGGTCAGAAATGCGCCCCCCCCCGCGAGCAGTAGTGGGAAGAAACGATGTCGGGCCCAGGTGCTTCTGTCTTTTGCCAGGAGCCAGAGCACCAGCAACACCACTCCCCCCATCAACGTTGTGTTGATAAAGAAGCCAAAATGCCCCAGAAAAACCCCGCAAATGAGGACAAAGAGGATAGCGATAGTGGGAACGTGAAAGGAGTAACGAGACGAGGGCTGGGAAAACAGGGAATCACGACAGGCAAAGAAAAGCAGCACAGTAATAAGCAACAACGTGGCAAACTGGGTAGCAATATGGGTGGTGAATGACCACCAGGTTATCATGAAGCCAGCGGCGGTGAAGACATAGATTGCTGCTGCAAGCAAGGCTGTTTTCTGGAATGCGGGGAATCGCCCCGGCCGGTTGCTCGCGCTGGTCGGTGGCAACAGGGCCAGGGCAACAAGTGTGTAGACCAGGGCTGCACTCAAGCCCTCGGCCAGGGCTGTCACCAGCGGAAAGAAGGATGGGGGATGAGGATTGAACAGGGCCAGCGGGGCCAGCGTGAGGTAGGGGCCGGGTGGGTAGGGGAAATCTACTCCCCGGTTGCGGGCCAGGAGAAACAGGTTTCCATGCCCAATAGCCTCGGAGAAGCGGTTGGTATGGAAAAAGATGTCCCCATGCATTGCGTCGGGATAGATACGTCCCCCATAGCGTAGACCAAAAGCGGCAACAATGATCACGATGAGCCAGCCGGTGGTTGCGGGGGCAAGGGGGATACGTAAAGAAGCGGCGAGAGGGGGGAGCAAGGAACGGAGCACAAGCGACAAAATGAAACAGAGCAAAACAGCAACAAAAGCAGGTCGGGCCCCATAGGCCCAGCGTGGTGGGTCGAGCCAGGCAGCTATGCCAACAAGCAAGACCACCACGCTCATAACCACCAGATTCCAGCGGGAAACAGCAGGAGTGCGCCCCAGGCTTATCACAAGGCTTGCCTGGAACAGCAGTAGCGCACCAACCCATAGCCCTACAGCAGACCAGTCGGGGGATACGGGAGATGAAGATGGAAGCGATTCCAGGGTAATAGCGGCAAGGGGAGTACCGAGTTGGCGCGGATCATCAGGGGGCGTGAAGGTTGTGGTATGGATAGTCAGGCGGAAGGTGCCGCCACGAATGAGTTGCGCGGGTATTATCAGCGTCGCGTGCATCCCCTCGCGGCGCACGGGGAGCATTGCCAGATGTTCACCGGCCACCCGCAGATCCATTGCCTGCGGTCCGACTGCGGCCGTATGTTTACTCAAGGGGAGAAAGGTGAGGTGGAGCAAAAAGGGACGTTGCCCTACTCCTGGGAGCAGAATTGTCGCATTATCTTTTGTCCAGCGGTAGGAGCCGTGCTCGCTGTGCTCGGCAGTATTGAAGCCGTGCAGGTGTGGAAGATCGCCCCCATATCCCTCCTGCACCCCCACATCAATATGGTAGCGCAAGGGGAGATAGACGACCAACACCAGAAAAGGCACAATGAGCAGGACTGTCCCCCATCCTCTCACGTCTCGTCTTCCGGTCCAAACTTTCCGTTGCGTCCATTTCGTCCGTTCGATCTGTCTCCTGTTCTTCCACTCCGCAGGCGGGCCAGTTCCGCTTCCAGTTCCTTGATGCGTGCTTCGGCACGGCGGCGGGCTTCAAACTCCTGCTCGTGCGTCAGCAGGTAGTGCCCCGCCAGCGGGTCGAACAACCGCATATGCCCCTGCTCCAGGTGTAGCTCCAACCCCAGCACCTGGCTTGGCAAATAGCGTATCCCATCCTTTCGCACCTGCACGGGCACCGGC
>DAOTUE010000212.1:0-3534 GCA_034436975.1 Chloroflexaceae bacterium | reverse complement strand
CTCTGGTGTTCCTGATGCTGCTGCAACTCCGCTACCAGACTATCCGACAATTCAATTGTTCGCACACCCGCTTCTGTCTTACTCTGACGAATCTGAAGTATCCCCCGTTTCATATCCACAGCGACCCAGGTGAGCGAGAGAATCTCTCCCCGGCGCATCCCCAGCTGAGGGCTATCCGATAGAGTGGTTCCAGCCGATGCCCCGCAACCGCCTGGAGCAGGGATTTTGCCTCCTCTACGGTCAAAAACGCTGCTTTGTAGGGGCGAACCTTTGGCATTTCCACGAGCGTGGCGACATTCCGAGAAATGGTGCCGTCTTTCTGGGCGCGGTTGAGCGCGGCCCGCAGGATGGCAACGGTATACTGCACGGTGCGGGGGGCCAGGTGGGTTGCGCTCAGGGCTTCAATCATCTGCTGCACATCGGCCGGGGTCAGGCGGTTGAGCGTGATACTGCCAATGTGGGGAACAATGTAGAGCCGTATCTTTTCCGCATAGCTCTTTTGCGTGCTGGCGGCCAGGTTCTTGCGCGATGGTCTGGCGAGCCAGCGGGTCAGATAGGTCGCCATTGTCATGGTCTCCGAAGCCAGATTGATCCCCGCTTGCTGCTGGTAGCGCAATTGGTTGAGTTTCTCGCGGGCTTCCTTTTTGTTGCTGGCATAGCGGACCACTCGTTTGCGTTTGCCCCGAACGATGCCCAGATTGAGCGCGGCCACCCACCGCCCATCGGCTCGTTGATAGAGTGACCCGTCCCCTTGCCCTCTCCGGGGGGGGGTGTTGTTCCTACTCATACAAATTCCTTTCTATGAAGGCTTCAAGTGCTCGATACGGTATCAGCCGCGAACTGCCATATTTGAAACTTGGCAACTCGCCGCGATCCAGCATACCATAGACGGTGGTGCGAGAAAAGTGAAGCAGTTCTGCAACATCTTTCGGGTGCAACAACAAGGGCTTGTTCATCTGAAGACGGAGGAATTCTCGCTGGAACTTTTCGATATGGGCGGCAATGCGTTCATCAATAAGTGCGTCAGCGCACCCCCTGATCTCCTGTTGAACCAATTGCCGCATGGTTTCCTCAAAAGGTAACATAGATGCTACTCCTGACTTATGTGATGCATACCAGTCCATACAAGGGCGAAACTATTGCCTGTACGAAGTGCTGTTGTTGGCCGGGTATGTTATAATTGTGGTCCATCATCACGATGGTGAGGGATGAGTATTGTGCCCGCACTGGCGTGGTGAGCGACAAGCGGGAGCAGAATGCGGGCCGCTTTGGGAAGCGTGCCATGTCGCCAGCGGTAAACCGCGACGTTGCTCACGTCCAGATGTCGGGCCAGGGCTTCATCACTGGTAAGTTGTTTCTCAGTTCGGATATGGTCAAGGGTCTGGTTGACTAGCGTAAGAAGATCGGAGTTATTCATCACTCCCCCCTTTCTATTATTTATCATCAATTATACACATAGATGTCAGAAATGTCAATACATTTAGTTGTGTTTTACCAACCAAACAGACAGGTGGTGGGAAGTCTATGAATATTGAGGCAGTAGGCGCATACATTCAGCGATTGCGTCAGAAGAAAGACATGAGTCGTATCCACCTGGCAAAACTTGTTGATACGACGGAAACCTCCCTCTGGCGGATTGAGTCTGGAAAGCAGGAGCCACGAGGTCCCCTGCTGTTTGCGCTTGTTCAGGCAGTGGAGGGCCGTATTGAGGATGTGCAACAGCTCATGTTTGACGACACGGCAACCAGGGATGATGCCGAGCGTCTTGCCAATGAATGCTTTGGTCGGAACAATCCTCTTGCCAAAGGGTCTCAAGAGGGACAGTCGCCAGTCCTGCCCGGCAAAGCGCAATTAACCAGTGAACAGATCCAGCGCATCCAGCACATCGTCAGCCTGATGCCCGATGAACTCCTGGACCCCCTGCTCAATATGGTTGAAGAAATCCAATCTAATCCGCAAACAATCTTGTTTCTCTGGGGCTATTTAGTTTCTCAAAAAAGCCGCATTGAAGAGGAAGAACCAGAGCATGAAGCCGCTACTCCCGCTTCTGTGCCTTCTTCTCCTCAGTAGCCTTCCGCCGCTCCTCAGCAGCCTTTTTCAAGATCTCAAGAGATTGTTGGAACTGTTCTCTGGTCATATACGGTTGTTCGTGCTCAGATGCGGGTTTTTGCCCTTCCTCACGGGTCTTCCCCGTGTCACGCCACCACCCCCCGGCGACAAGCAAGAGGGTCAGGCTGCCTCGCAGAATAGTATGGTCGAGCATAGCCACAAGCACGGATGCGGCAATATGGGTCAGAAAGAGCACGGCATTGACCAGGACACGTCTGGTTTTCTGTGGCAGAAAAGCCCCCATTATGATAGGCCTGGACAGATGGTGCGTCGGGGGAGCAACCAGAAGTCGCAATTTCTCATTCCGACAGTTTTTCCTCTCGTCTTTGCGGGAAAATCGCTCATCGGCAAGAAGCTGGCGGATACCCACGCCGGCCCCGCCGATCCCGCCGACCAGCACGGCCAGCACCAGGATGTGGTTCACCAGCAGCAGCGGCTCCCCGACCACTGAACCGGTCTGCAAAATCAGCAGACCGACAGCCAGTATCCCAATTGTCGCACCAATCGCAACATACAGGAAAAGAACGGCAGCGACAAACGTTGTGAGGGTTTTGACGTGTTGTTGGAAACGCACAAGACCCTGGCCCATCTCTTCAGAAAAGAACTTCATCTGGAACTGCAGCCCCACCTGGCGAGCGCGGGAGATTTTGTGCTGGTCAAGATGCAACTGTTCTCCCCAGACCTGATGCAAGAGGACCGGGACATCGGTCTGGTCGGTTCTTTTCAAAAGAGGAAGCACGCTGGCATAGGTACTGTGTAATGAGACAAGCCGGTATCCTGCCCAGAGGATCACGGCAAGAAAGGCAGAGAAAAGCGTTCCCTGCATAGGGGAGACGAGCAACAGACTGGTACCGACAAGCGTGCCCCCCAGGGCAAGCAGGTATTGCCGCGATGTCATCAGTGGGGCCCAGATAGTCCAGAGATTCTTCACGATATGTTGCATGGAGACACCTCCTGAGCTATGATTATATGAAATAGTATAACGCAAAAATTGACTGCTGTTTGCGGCGAAAAGCCATCATTCCTCCGTCCCCCCTCGTGTGTGCTGTTTCCCATGTTTTCCCATGTTTGACGGGACGATGTCGAGTAAGGATGGTCATACTCTGCGTGTCGTTCATTGGAACTCATCCATTGCCTATGTGTTTATTCTTCTTGCTGTGTTTCCGTTATCCTCTGTATGTTATCTTCAATTCATCCCCCCCACCACCGCCCGATACGTCGGCGGCAGGTCCTCCGCGGCCGGCGCGGCCCCGCGCAACCACCCCGCCACCGCCCGCAGTGCCGTCGCCCCCTCCTGCCAGGGCGACCCCTCCGCTTCCCCTGCGGCGGCTTGCTCGGCGATCTGCTCAAGCTGCTCGGCCACCCGCGCCCGGTCTGTCGTGCCCGCCTGCTCGTTGAGCAGCGTGGCGATGCCCTGCTGGAGCA
>DAOTUE010000211.1:0-13117 GCA_034436975.1 Chloroflexaceae bacterium | reverse complement strand
TTCGTTGGAGAGGCGCAGGGCCCGTTTCAACTGGCCGCGCAGCACCAGGATATAGGACAGGTTGTTTGTCACCTGGGCCAGGTCAGCGGTAATGTTGTCATTGAGAATTGTTTCGCCAGAAAGACCATCGTCACTCACTGGAAGCTGGCGGTAGCTCTTGAGCGCCTTTCTACTGTGGACATAGTCATCCTGGGCATCGCTATAACGTTGCTGTTGTCGGCGAAGGAAACCTCGTTTGAGATAGGCAAATCCAAGAAAGTAATGGTGTCGCTGACGCAAAAATGTATCAGGCAGTATATCTGTCTCTTCCTCTTCGAGATCGGTAAGGAAGGCGATAATCCGCGAAAAGATCTGCTCCGCTTTCGTATCTCCCACGCCAGTCCTGGCAAAGAGGTGTGCACTGGCCCGCGCCAGACTGAACTCGACAAACAGGTACGGCTCCGCTGGCCAGGTTTCCCGTGTCAATGGTTGCTCATCAGCGGGGATAACGCCCTCCTGCACCAGTTGCTGATAGAGCAACTCGGCCAGTTCCATTGCTTCGGTGTTCTCGCCCTTTGCCAGAAGAAATTGCACGCGGTTGACCTGTTCATCGCGGCGTATCTTCGTGTAATTGATAGACGATTGCAGAAGCGCGTTTTGGTAGGGGTAGATAACTTCTTGCCCTTGCCTGATGGCATAGTTGAGCGTTCGCCAGAAAGCATCGGAGAGCACCAGGGCAGGGTTTTGTTGTCGTTCGTTCAGGAGCCGGTCCACATAGATAGAATAGGCGCGGTAGCCCTGCTCGAAGGTGCGAGTGAGTTCGTAGTACATGTGGTCCGCCATTGCCCGCAGGCGTGCGGTTGAGTCGGATGCTTTCTGGACATTCTCCCTGCTGATGTCGCAGAGGTAGTCGAGCGTGGGCTGGCGCAGGCCACACTGGTCGGGCACCGCACTCTCATCTATCATAACAAAAATCTCATCGTGCAGGAAGAAATAGTCTCCTATCGGTTTGATCAGCGCAACCGATCCTAGCATTTCTATGATTGTTTCGTCGTGGGGAATATCTAGGTGTAGAAACAGTCCTTTTATATGACTGGCATGCAGCCCGCGGCGGGCATACATCAGAAAATAGAGACAGTAAATGAGCGTGCGCTGTCGCAGGTTTTCCGGGCTGTCGGATGCGACCCACAGCGGGTTGAGCAGGGTGCCAAGCAGCCAGTCCTCAAACTCCGGGCGGCTCGAACACTGGTCAGAGGGGGGAAGGTCGGGCAGTCCGGGGATAACCGCGGTGTTGGAGCGGCGGGCCTCGGCATAGCAGGTGAGCAGCAGGGGACGGCCCTCGGTAATCTGTCGCACGTAGAGAAGTTCATTGCCAGCCTCTCTATAGCCATAGGCCGAGAGATAGCTACGAATGTCGGGGGGGCTATCGAAGGGGTTGAGCGTTTGCACCGGGGCAGCCAGGAGATCAAGTTCTTGCAGGCAGCGAATAATCCGGTTGCCCGACACCGGGCGGCCACTGAGCAACACCAGCGTATGGCGCAGGTGGGGCAGCACACGGCGAAACCAGCCTTCAACGAGCTCGACTCCCGCCGAGGTTCTCCCGATATTGACCAGGGCTTCGGGGGGAGCCGGTTTGCTGAAGAGCGTTTCCAGCGTGTCGAAGCACATCACCAGCGGAAATTGCTCGGCCATGCGGTTCCAGCATTCCACGAAGGTTGCCCGCAACTGCTCAATTTCGGCAGCCCCGCCACCGATTTCCTGCGTGCGCCGGTAGGCTTCGCTGGCATCCTCGTAGGGCTGAAAGATTACCTCAACCTGGGCTGCCGGTATCCGTGTTGTCTCGTCGGGGGTTTCCTGCTTGAGACCGTTGATCAGGTGCTCCTCAATGATGTTCGGGTCGCGGCTCTCGTAGTGGTAAAAATCCACAATGCGGGCCACGCGCAGGCGATTCAGGGTTTCGGCATCGTCCGGGTATTCTGTCAGGATGATCTCTGGATAGAGCGAGAGCATGCGCGTTTTGCCAAGCCCGCCCGCCGCATCAAAGTAGAGCACACGGCAACAAGGCTCGTTGATCACCTGGTGGGAACATTCGCGGAGAAGCTCTTTTTGTTTCTGGCGACCAATATAGGTCGGCAGCATATTCAACTGGAGCGTCGTGTGCTGCTCAGTCATACCAATACCTCGCTTTCTGTCCATTTCCTGGGTAGCTGCTGATCAGTAGGAGAGTGCATCAACATCAGCGAATTCAAGTTTTGGCCGGGGGGGCGCAATCTGGGTGCGCACCGAGTCACTCAAGGAGTAGGTCCGTTGGGACGGGTCATAATTTATCAAAGCACTGCTTTCCATCAGGATAAGGGCATCATAGACATGGTCCCGTTGGATCGGCGTTTCCAGCCATTCTTTCAAGTAGGCATACAAGGAATTCAGGTCGAAGTGTTCGCCCATCGCTGTGATAGCGTCAAACAGGGTGGACAGGCCACCAGGATTATAGCGATCACCGGGAATATCGTTCTGGATTTTTGTGAGAGGATACTGGTTGCTTAGCTTCCGGATAAAGTCTCGTTTATATCGCTGCCGTTCGCTGTCATTGAGCAGGGGGGGGGGCTGCTGCTCATCGTTGCCAAGATATTCGTTGCCAAGATATTTGTTCATCATCTGCTGGATGGTTGTCAGCAATCCGGAGGCGTGGAGTTTGCCTACCAGTTCGGTGTCGCGGTAGAGCAATACGGCAACGCGCATCCCCGGCACGCTGGCCCGTTTGAGCATCTGCGAAAGGAGAACCGGGCAGCGTTCGGCTTCTGGTTCGGCTTCTGGTCTGGTTTCTGGGGTAGCGGGTGTCTCGCCCGATAGCTCAGCGAGGGAAAAGAAAAGCCATTCGTTCAGAGACTGCACATTATCAATGGGTTTTTCCATAAACCGACGGGCGTATATCTGGCGGATCAGGTGGCGGATACGCTGGTAGCGTTCTGGCTCTGTGGTGCGGAGGTGGTCATCCAACGCCTGGCGGAGAGCAGGTTTCACCCAGTATGCCTGTTTGCGTCGGTAGGGTTCGAGGCAATTATGGGTGGTCAGAGCCGGAAGCACTTTTCCCAGCAGGACATTGTGGGGGGTGCTGGTGGTTCTCCATTTGGGTATCTCCACATCCAGAATTTCTTGCATCACCTCAACTTCGAGCCGCCTGAGCAGTCCGGTGTAGGAAAAAACCAGGCGGCTTGTGGGGTCCAGCGCATCGAGTTTTTCTCTCAGCTCTTCGGGCAATACTTGCAAGGGGGGGGCTGGTTTGTCGCCTGGTTCAAGGAAAGCCTGCGCCTGTTGAATTTGCATCGGGTAGCCGTAGGTGAGGGCCTGGTACGATCCGACTAGCAACTCGCGGTTGGTCTGGTGTAACAGTGCAGTAATTTCAGTTTCGGTAAATCTCCCGATAGCATAGGGCTGACAGATCTCATATAGTTCCCAGAAATCCCAGAACAGAAGTGCCTGGCTTGTGGTAATAACAAGCGCGGAGTGTTCCTTTATCAGCGGCTTGATTATCTCATTCTGTACCCACTTCCAGTAGAGGATGTCGTCCAGATGATCAAGGAGCAGGAGAAATGGTTTAGGAGGATGGTCGAGGTTGGCACAGCGAAAGAATACCTCCTGGTATTTGGCGTATTGCTCCGATCCATCCCTAAAGAGGATAGTATCGGGGATGTACTCGTAGATAGGAAGCTGCCAGAGTTGCTCGATAGCCTCGGAGAGGGGAACGGCGGGCCGGGGTGCCTGGGGCGAATGGAGTGGTTTAAAATCTAGCCAGATCAGTGAATGGGATGTTTGAAACCGCTCGAAAATCTGCTCGCAGAGCACTGTTTTCCCGATGCCGGGAATCCCATGCATATTGAGGATTTTCGCACGAGGCTGGTCTTTTGCTGAGTCGTGGGTTGGCACCTCGTTCAACTGCGCGAGAATACTCCCGATTTCTTCCAGGACTGCACGTCGCTCTATCTGTTTCATTGTCCTTCTCCATCCAGTGAATACAAACCCTGATGATCAATATCGGACTCATCTCTGCATCCCTCTCTCGACGTGGATTGATTGTAGCATAGCTGTGGGTATGGACACAATCCTATTCCCCGGACCTTTCCTGGAACTTTTCTGCTCCCCGGACCCTTCCTGGAACTTTCATGGACATGGTTTCTGTGTGTCTTTGTGGTTTTTTCTGTGTTCAGGCAAGGTATCAGTGGTCGGGTTCGCGGAAATTGTTGAGCACGTAGCCCTGGCCTGGCTGAACGGTAATGTAGGTGGGGGATGATGGACTACCCGGCTCCATCACAGCCCGCAATCGTCGGACAATTTTATCCACACTGCTACGCGGGTCTCCGCGGTCCTCAAGCGTATTGCCATAGAGAGCTTCTTGTAGCTCATCATACTCAATGGTCCGATGGCGATTTTGCCATAGGTAGTCCAGACAGCGGCGAAGATATTTGGGGAGTGGTTTCTCGTTACAACGTTGCTCGCCAATCCAGACATATCCGCGTTTATCGAAGGTGAGTGGGGGGACTTCGGTGGGGACCGGTTGCTGTTTGGGGGCGGATGGGGATAGCGAAGGCATCGTGGAAACAGCCTGGACATCGGGGGAACACAACACCTGCTCAAGTGTATGCTGGCTGATGCGTTCGCTGGCCTCGTGTGCTGCCCGGCAATGGGCCTCAACCACCTGTCGGGCAAGGTCAATGAGTCGTCTTGGTGAGCCAGCAGCTTTCTCCACAAGCATCCTGTCTGCATCCTGGTTTCCCTTGCAGAGGTCACGGAAGGACCGTACATGGGCCGGCCCCGTTGGACTCCAGAGGCTGTGTTTTTCCATTCGCTTTGCAAGCATCTTGCAGAGTTCCTCATTGGTCCATTCCAGATGATAAACAGGGATACGGTCCAGACGGCCCACCCCCTGCTCGCGCATAGGCGGTTCGAGAAAATCGGGCAGGAAGAATTTGAAGGCAAAGCCGCTTTCTTGCAAGAATCCTGGCGCATCGAGAAGCGGACTGAGCAAATTCAGAGCCGCCTCGGCGTTGTCTTTTGTTGTCGAGAGTTCGTCCACGCCGTCAATCAGGACAACAATACCCCCACAGCCAGCATGCTCCACCAGCCGGGCTAGCTCTTGAAGCGATTTTCTGGCTCCCAGGCGGGTCTCCTGAAAGGCCTGAACGAGGGCGTTTACCTCACTATTGTCAAGGGAGATACCGCGGTCGAGCAACCGTAGTGGGGCAAACAGGCGAAGCAGCGCACCAAACCGCGCAAAGATGCTCTTCTGTTCGCAAAATGTTTGTTCAAGGCGGGGGTGTTGCAGCAAAAAGTCATCAAGTGATTCGAGCGTGCCCTGGCAGATGAGCGGCAGATAGGCGTTGAGGTCTGCCGGACCCGGCGCGTCCTGGAGCAACAGGTCAAAATCGGTGAAGGTGACAATGAGAGATTGGTTGCGGCGTTCTTCGATGGCACGGGCCACCTCCAGGCGGTGACTGGTTTTGCCATATCCGCGGGGAGCAAAAAGGATAAGGCTTTTTTGCTGCTGCCGTGCCCCTCTGCCCTTCTGCTCCTGGCTTGCTTCCCCAACCAGGCGGTCGAACCAGGAAACGCGCACGAAATAGGACGCGAGATGCTCGCGCTCCTGTTCGGCGTTCGTGCTTGCAAAGGGGTCGGTTGTAAACTTCCTGGCAGCCAGGAAATCGTGAAGTGTGATAGCCAACGGCCTCTCCATTCAGCCACTACAATTACTCATTCCATGTTCGCCTGAACACGTAAAAAACCACAAAGACACAAAGGGAACAAAGGCTTTGTGAAAGGGTTTCCCTTTGGTGAACGTTCACTGGGTTCGAGCAATCCCCAATCCCTGGGAGCGCAAGTGTCTCGCTTGCCCCGATGCGAGCACGCCCCCCCCCCCAATCCCTCCCCCCACTGAGAGGAGGACAGGTGGGGGGGACTGAACGATTACTCCCTTTGTGTACTCCGCGCCTTTGTGTTGAAACTATCTCTCCGGTTTGGGTATCAGCCAGTGCCATTTCTCCGAATAACGGCTTCAATTGTTTCCGCAGCAATAAGACCAGCATGGTGATTGGTCTGGCAATGGTGGAAAATGATGGTGTGGGCCAGATGCATCAATCGTCGTGGCGAGCCTTGCGCGGCCTGGACCAGTCGCTCATCGGGATCGAACTCTAGTTCGGGAGCGCACAGGTCTGCAAAACGACTGGTTTTTGCAACCTGGGTGTTTCTTCCCGTCGGGTTTGCCCGCGCCTGCAACCGGCGCGAGAGCATCTCGCGCAACATGGTATCATCCCATACAATCCTGTGGGTGGGCAGAATATCCTGGTTTCCTGGATGTTCCCTCAACTCTTGCTCGAAGCTGGAGGGAAGAAAAAAGCGCAAAGAAAAACTGCGTCGGTGCAAGGCATCTCGATTGTCAAGCAGGGGCACAAGGATGCGAAGCATGTCTTTTTGTTGCTCTTTGATGCCATCGAGCAGGAGACAGACACTTTTGAAGCCTGCCTGTTGAATAAGGCTTCCGAGGGTTTCAAACCAGGCGAGGGGGCGCATCTCCTGATATTCTTGCAGGGACAGGGCATTGTCGGGTTGTGAAACGATAGTTTGCTCCACCCCACTACTGCGATAGATCCCCCAGAACTTCCGGGCATGCTCGGCATTTTCTACAATTTTGCTGCGGCGACTTCCTGTTCGCTTGATCTCCTGATGCAGGGCTTGCAACAGCTTTTTCCTGATGACAGGCAACCATACGTCGAGCGGTATTGTGGACTCTTCTTGGTTTCCATCAAATTCGTCAAATTCATCGAAAAAGATAGTTAATACTTTTTTTGTCTTGCTGAGCCGTTCTGCAATGCTCAGGCAAACGGCAGTTTTCCCGTAGCCCCTCTCTCCAAAGACAATTCGGCTATCCCTCACATCCGGGTTTCCCACAAGGGCATCGAACCCGACAGGGCAGACAAAAAACGAGGAGAGGACTTGCTTCTCCCCGGCAGCATTAACCGTAAAACACTGCAGGTATCCTTCCAGGTATGGCAGAGGGGCGGGATGATGGGTTGAGTTGGAAGAATGGATTGGCCCTTCTGATGAGGGAGGGGAAGGGGGATTGGTGGGTGGTTGCTCTGGGCCGGGGGTCTCCGTATCGTCGGGGGTCTCCGTATCGTCGGGGTGGTCCTCGACAGCGATACCCCATCCGCGCAAGATGGTCTTGATACGGGTGATTTCTTTGCGATTCTCACGTATCCCACCGGCAACTTCGGCTCTAACATAAGCATCCCCGCCTTGTAACACTTTTTGTCGAAGGAAAAGTTCCAGGTTCTGGCGGTGATCTTTGAGCCGCTGTTTTTGGTTACGGATGGTTTCGTCTTCGGGCATACTATTATCTGTCATAGTATTTTTCCCTCTCTACTTGCCTGACGCGCATCCCTCCGGCTTCGTGATACGATTTTTCTCCCACTGTGCTCCCTCAATTCTAACACATTCGAGGGGATTTTTGTGAGATTTGTGAAAATGATACCTGGTTCTATTGTTGTCGCAACAATTGCTCATAAAGTTGCTCGTAGCGTGGAATACCTGCGGTTGTGGCGAAACGCTGCCGGGCAATGTGGCTGGCTTGCTCTCCCATCCTGCGACCCTCGTTGGGGTGCGCAAGCAGCCAGAGCAGCCGGCGGGCAAACCCCTCGCACGTTCGCTCAATGGCCCCGTTCACCCTATCGGTCAGAATGTCCCCTGTGCCCCCCGTGGGCATAGCGAGGATGGGCGCACCGGCAGCACTTCCCTCCAGCAAGACGCGGCTCAGCGGCTCGCCCCACGCTGAGGGAAAAAGCAGCAGCGTACACCGCTGCATCAGCCGCAACACCTCATCGTGTCCCACCCACGAGAGGAAGCGGGCCGGAACGCGGGCCGTAGCAAGCTGGCGTTCCAGGTGAGCCTGGCACGAGCCGCTCCCCACAACAACCAGTTCTGGCAACGGGTTGGTTGTCATTGTCCGGAGATGGTGGGCAATGTCGCCCAGGAGCAAGGCCCCTTTGTTCCGTTCGAGTTTGCCCACGTAGAGCAGGTAGCGGGCTGGGAGATGGTGTTGTGGGGGGAGGGCTGTTGCCTGTTCAACCGCCGCCATATTGACCATATTGGGGATAGTGTAGAGTTTGTCGGGGGGGACAACACCTTGTAGCCGCTGCGCAATGTAGCTACTCACGGCAACAACAGCATCGGATCGAGCAAGCAGCGCGGCCCGTCGGCGTATATGGGCAAGCAGGTAGGGGAGAGCAGGCAGAGCCAGCACCCCCGGCAATGCCCCCAGACGAGCGGGAAGGTCTGTCATCAGGGCGGCCCACGCTCTGCGCCCCGCGACAGGGTAGGGATAGGGAATGCGGTTGCCATGCAGCCCGGTGGCGAAGTAGTCCCACGGCCAGTGGTCGCGCACCGTGGACACAACGGGAAGGCCCGTCTGGCGGGCGGCCAGCACCGCCGCGGGAATGGTGCGGACGTGCTGTGCGTGAATGATGATTTCCTGCTCGCCCCGGCCCTGTACCTCATGCACACATTGAACAATGTACGCAGCAAGCACGCCCCATAGCCGCTCGTGAGAAAAATAGTTCTGGAGAAAGGGGAGGGAAGGAGCATAATAGGAATAGCACACTATTGGCACCCCCTCCGCATCCTCAGTCTCATACCGATTTGCTTTCAAAACAGCATAATCCCCCCCACCTGTCCTCCCCCCAGCGGGGGGATGGATTGGGATGGGGGGCGCGCCCGCATCGGAGCAAGGATACCCGCGCTCCCTGGAGCCTAGTTGCACTTCAGAAACCGAATTGGTATCAGTTGTCTGGTCTGGCCCGGCCCGGCCGCGAGGAGCGAGTGCAAATAGACTGCCCACGCCAGCACGCCGCGGCACAACGGCGGTTACGCCATGCCCGCGGGCCAGCAGGGCCCGTGCCAGGGTGTGGGCACTCCAGGCCGACCCCCCCACACTGCCCGGAGGAAAACTATCGCTCGGAAGAATAATATGCACTGGCTCCTCCCTTAATTCTCTGTATTTTTTGTTTCCTATCCAATCATAACCAGGCATGGTAAAATACCTGTCAATGAAGAGCGTATGGCTCGCAAGCAGACAGGCAAGATACTGCAGGCAACGCACCGGTAAGCGTTCACTGTGTTCGGGCAATCCCTATCTCTGGGAGCGCAAGCGTCTCGTTTGCCCCGATGCGTGCGCGCCTCCCAATCTCTCCCCCCCCCCAGTGAGGGGAGGACAGGTGGGGGGGGGATGGAACGATTACAATCGAATTATACCATCGCCACTCTGAACAGTTACAGGCTAATCATCCTTCGCTATAAGAAAAGGGCTGTCTATGACTATTACCATTCGTCCTGTCCGAACCCCGGAAGAATACCTTGCCGCCGAATATCTCCAGCGCGAAACCTGGGGGCGGTGGGATATTAGCACATCAATTATTTCCCGCGGGTTGCTCGTGGCTGTGCAGGAGAACGGCGGGCTGGTACTCGGTGCGTTCGACGCGGCCCGCACAACAACGCTCCCTCCTGACCACCCCCTGGCCGGGGCAGACCCGACACTGGTTGGCTTCGTTTTTGGCTTTATCGGGCTGAAACCCGATGGTGGACTCAAGCATTGCTCGCACATGGCGGGGGTGCTCCCCACCTACCAGAACCAGGATATTGGCTACCGTCTCAAGTGCGCTCAGCGCGAGTATGTGCTGGCCCAGGGGATCGATCTGATTATCTGGACCTACGACCCGATGCAGAGCCGCAATGCCTATTTTAACCTGCACAAGCTGGGGGCCGTGTGCAACACTATGCTGCCCAACCTGTATGGATTTATCAACGACGCGCTCAACGCCGGGCTGCCAACCCACCGCTTTGAGGTGGCGTGGCACATTGCCAGTTCTCGTGTAAAGGACCGTCTGGCGGGGAGGTATCGCAGCCCATCGCTGGCCGAGCTACTGGCAAGCGGAATTTGTTTGCTCAACCCTGACCCGCCCGACAGCGATGAGCGGCCCGGCCTGCCAACCCTTGTGCACCTGAGCGGGGAGCCTGTGTTTATCCAGATCCCGTCAAACTTCCAGGCGGTCAAAGATGCCAATATGGAGCTTGCCCGCCGTTGGCAGCAGCAAACCCACAAGCTCTTCAATGAAGCGTTTGCCCACGGCTACCAGGCCACCGACCTGCTGGTAGCGGGGGAGCGTTCCTATTATCTGCTAGAGAAAGGCTAGAGAAAGAAACGTGAAAGGTGAGACCATGAAGATTGAACAGATAGAACTCTATCACCTGGAGTTGCCGCTGGCCTCCCCCTTCGAGACCAGCTTCGGGCGCGAGACAACCCGCTCGTGTATCCTGGTTGCCGCGCATGCCGATGGTTGCTGCGGGTGGGGCGAGTGTTCCATGAGTAGTGGCCCCTGGTATTCCTACGAAACGGCAGAAACCGCGTGGCATATTCTGCGCGATGTGCTTATTCCGCTGGTGATGGGGCAGGAGCTACACACCCCGGCGGATGTGCTCCCCCTGTTCGCACGGGTGCGCGGCCACCCGATGGCGCGGGCCGCTCTGGAAACCAGCGTATGGGATCTTCTGGCGCAGCAGCAGGAGGTATCGCTAGCAACAATGCTTGGGGGCACCCGCCCTCGCGTGTCGGTGGGGGTCAGCATCGGGATTGAGCCTTCGCTGGATGACCTGCTACGACAGGTGGAGACGTTTATTGAGCAGGGCTACTGCCGCGTCAAGCTGAAGATCAAACCGGGGTGGGATGTCGCCATTGTCCGGGCCGTGCGCGAACGCTGGCCCGACCTGCTGCTCCAGGTAGATGCCAACGGAGCCTACACCCTGGCCGACAGCGACATCTTCCACGACCTGGATCAGTTCAATCTCATTCTCATTGAACAGCCGCTCCGCTATGACGATATTCTCGACCATGCCCATTTGCAGGCCCAGATACGGACCCCCATATGCCTGGATGAGAGCATTGTTTCGCCGCAACATGCCCGCCAGGCCCTCGACCACGAGGCCTGCCGCGCTATCAATGTCAAAATCGGGCGCGTGGGGGGGCTGACAGCAGCACGGCAGATCCACGACCTGTGCCACGAGCGCGACCTGCCGGCCTGGTGTGGCGGCATGCTCGAAACCAATATCGGGCGAGCGGCCAATGTTGCGCTCGCCTCGTTGCCTGGTTGTCTGCTGCCGGGCGATATTTCAGCTTCGGCCCGCTACTATCAGCAGGATATAGCCGGACCCGATTTTGTGCTCAATGATGACTCAACGCTGCTGGTGCCGGGCGGGCCCGGTCTCGGCGTATTCCCTGTGCGTGAACGGCTCGATGCTCATTGTTTGCGCTGGCTACAAACCTGATAGCCCCTGGGAACCTTTGGGAACCTACGGCCTGCGCACCGCGTGTCGAAAACTCCCCAGAATGCGTTTTGCCGTCTCGATATACATCGTGTAGGCCGTGGCCCGCGCCAGTACAAGCGGTACCGAAATAAGCAGCAGCACAATAGCCAGGAGCCAGAACAGATCCGTTGAGATGGAAGCCAGCCAGACACAAACCAGTGAGCTACCAATCAACGAATTCATCAACGGGGTACTGTTATCGGGTGGCATATTGGGCGAGGTGTAGGTCCGTCGCAAAAACTCGCGGACATTTCCAAGCAGGAGCAATATCCCCGCGAGCATCCCAAAATGCACGGCCATCTGGGTGCTTAGCAGGCGAATGACCATATAGCTGGCAATGAAGATGACCACCGCTCCGGCAATCAGCAGGTAGACCGTCCGAACCTGAAACCCCATAATCCGCGTCCGTTTGTGCAAAAAGCCGCTTTTTTCACGACCACCGCCACTGCCACTGCGAACCTCTTCCCCTTCGACATAATTGGTCGAGGCATGGAGATTCCGGGTTTCGTATTTTGTCTCGTTCTTGTTTCTCATCAATCGTTCCCCTTTGTATTCGTTTTGATGCCGCATTCAGCCTTTTTGTGAGCGTTCACGGTGTTCGGGCAATCTTCGATCCCTGAGAGCGCAAGCGTCTTGCCTGGGCAGGCCAGGCAGGTTTGTACCTGTTCACGTCTGGGGGAAATCCTCTGGGATCGCAAGCGTCTCGCTTGCATCCGGGCGGACAAGATGCCCGCGCTCCCCGAACCCTGAACCCCAAACCCTCACCTGAAAATACCCGGGTTTCATTCCGTCAGGGTGCGCGACAGCGCATGGAGTCTGAACCCTCTCTCCGGTTTCTCTAGAATCCTGCTATTGAGACGTTTCACCGCCAGTGATAGTTGCAGCCTCCAGAAATACCTTTGGGGAGAGGGGCAGGGGGTGAGGGATGGATAGTTTCTGTGTTTACCCGGAGATGGTCTCACACCATGTTCGCCTGAACACTTGAAAAAACCACAAAGACACAAAGGGCACGAAGGCTTTGTGAAAGGGGTTCCCTTTGTGTACTCCGTGCCTTTGTGGTGAAACTATATATCCGGTTTTGGTATCAGAAGCGATACTCCTTGTTCTGAAGGATTATATTTATCCCCCCTGAACGATTACGCCATGTTCGGCATGATGTTTGGCGACGTTGGGCATCGGTTTCCCCCCTACTTCTTTTTATTCCTTGATACTCGTGTACCGGGTTTCTGCTTTTTGGATGACGAATGGGAAGGAGAAGGTTTTTTCTGTGGTGCTGGCTCCTGTGCTGCCTGAGCGACAGGCTCTGGCTCCTGCGTTGTCTCTTGTGTTGCCTGCGCCTGGGGGACGGGATCTGGCTCCGGCACTGCCTCTTGTGTTGCCTGCGCCTGGGGGACGGGATCTGGCTCCGGCACTGCCTCTTGTGTTGCCTGCGCCTGGGGGACGGGATCTGGCTCCGGCACTGCCTCTTGTGTTGCCTGCGCCTGGGGGACAGGCTCTGGCTCCTGCGTTGTCTCTTGTGTTGCCTGCGCCTGGGGGACAGGCTCTGGCTCCTGCGTTGCCTCTTGTGTTGCTTGCGCCTGGGGGACAGGCTCTGGCTCCTGCGTTGTCTCTTGTGTTGCCTGCGCCTGGGGGACAGGCTCTGGCTCCTGCGTTGTCTCTTGTGTTGCCTGCGCCTGGGGGACAGGCTCTGGCTCCTGCGTTGCCTCTTGTGTTGCTTGCGCCTGGGGGACAGGCT
>DAOTUE010000210.1:0-1623 GCA_034436975.1 Chloroflexaceae bacterium | reverse complement strand
CGTCCTGCAACTCCCCCCTCCAGCATGGGCAAAGCACAACCGTCAGCTACAGGAGCATCTTCCTCTTCCTCTTCCTCTTCCTCTTCCTCTTCCTCTTCCTCTTCCTCTTCCTCTTCCTCTTCCTTTTCCTCATCGTTTACCCCGACGATCCCCAACCTGGACCGCCTCACCACCGCCGACTACAACCTGGTGCAAACCTTTTTGCGGCGGCGCGGCGAGCTAGGCAAGGAGAGCCGCGAACAACTGGGGCAACAACTGGCCGAGAACATCGGAGCACGGGTTGGACTGACATTGAAAAAGAGCGACCACCAGAAATTTCTCGAATACGTTGCCTACGAGTATCGCCTGATGCGTGAGCAAGAAGAACCGGCCTATTAACTCCAGTTCACGCTTCTCCCCGCCCGCTCCGGCTTCTCTTTCCCGGAAATGCGCGGTATTTTCCTGCTGTGTTGCTGTTTTTTGCACTCTGCGCCGATACTCATCGTGATGGCGGAGCGGCACGGTATTGAGCAACCCCCGGATGAGGGCCAGTTCCTGCTCAAGCTGCGCTACATCCCTCCCCCCGCTGGGGGGAAGACAGGTGGGGGGCTGAACGATTACACAATAATTTACAGCTCTATTGCGTGGTATACTTTCCCCCATGAGTGCTACCAATCAACCCCATACTGGTACCACATTGCTGATTGCGCGGCTACAGGCGTTGCTGGAAGCTCTGCGACCAGGACCACTTGACCGCCCCACCTTGCTCCAACGTCTCGTCGGAACGACCTATCTCTCGCCCGCCAGTGCTCGTCGGATGTTAGATCGCGATATTGCACACCTCAAAGCACTTGGCATCATCATTGAGCGGAGCCGCACCCGCCCACCCGTCTACACCCTCCGCGGCGGTACGCCGGCTTTCAGTGAAGACGATCTCCGGGTGCTGTCTCTCATGCGCGACACATTTGGGGACAACCACCCACAAACAGCGCAGGTCCAGACCCTGCTCGAACGGCTCACCGCCAATCTGACCGAATCGGAATACCAGACCTACGCCTGCCGTCAACCGCTGCGGGTCCCTGTTCAGCCAGCCATAGACTACACCCCCTATACCGATTTGATAGCCCGTCTACAAGAGGCTATCAGCCGCCGACACATCATCCGCTTTCAATATCAGTCTACCCGTGCCCCCTGGCCAACAATGCATGGGCGAGTCGAACCCTATGATATTGAGTATTACGAACGTCACTTCTATCTGGTGGCCTATTCGCACAACAGCCGCCAGGTCCACGATTTCCGCATTGACCGTATCTCCGACAATACCGATTTTCGGGTGGTGGATCGGCTCCCACCGGGGCTGGAGCACCCCCGCAACATGGTGCGCTTTCGCTACCGGCTTGCGGCAAGGCTGGCTCAGGGCGAGATTAGCCAGCGGTTCGAGAATCAGCAGGTTGTAAAGCAGTTTTCCAATGGCGATGTGGTTATTGAGGCAGAGGGACGGAGCAGCTTTTTCATTGTGCGGACCCTGCTGAAGTATGCGGGCAATGCCGAGTTGCTCTGGCCCGACGAGCTCCGCGAGGAGATGCGACAGGAGGTCGTGCGGCTTTGTGCGTTGTATAAGGTTGTGGTAAGATGAAGCGTGCC
>DAOTUE010000209.1:0-27662 GCA_034436975.1 Chloroflexaceae bacterium | reverse complement strand
GTCTTGCGCCAACGCATCAGAGTCGGCTACCGCGGAACTTCCCGCATCCGCCGGACTCCTTCCTCCCACAGGAGAAGGGGGTTCCGAAGCCCCTCTCCCGCTGGGAGAGGGGTTTGGGGTGAGGGCTTCTGAAGCATCAGAACACTGTGCAGACTGACCTACCCTTGAAAGCTCCTGATCCCTCCCCCTGGTGGTTGTTTAGGGGCGGACAGGTGGGGGGCCTGAACGATTACTATCGCAAGAAAACCCCGCAATATCCCCTACAGCAGGCTTGATTAGACACACTTGAAAAATGCGGGTATAATCTGCTCCAGGCGCAATGTTTAACACAACCTGTTGAGCCTGCTCTTTTGTTATGGAAGCGCACCTGTCAATAGTTTTCCAGGGGGATGCTTTCTGTGTGTAAAACCGATAGTCGAGAGTATAATCGCGTGACACAGGATCAAAGCCTCACATCAAACATGGTCAACAACCACCCGAATACAGATGGAACCTTTCGAGGGAGTTTTCAGCGTGGTACGCAACGAAGAAAACAGTTACCTCTGCCGCCCGATATTCTCGCAGATCTTCAGCAGGTTGACGAAGCCATGCTCCAACTGGTACAATCGCAATCTGTCTTGATCAATGTCGCCGGACGCTATGTGCTCCAATCGGGGGGCAAACGCATACGGGCCGCCATGGCCCTGCTCGCCGCCCAACTTGGAACCTACTGCTTTGAGGATGTGTTGCACGCTGCCACAACGGTTGAGCTTATCCATGTGGCCTCGCTCGTGCATGATGACCTCGTAGACGAAGCCGAACGTCGGCGCGGGGCGGTGGCGGTGCATACCCGGTGGGATCATGGTGTCGCGCTTATGGTTGGGGATTATTTTTTTGCCCTGGCTTCGGGCGAAATGGCCAAAGCCCCGGATTCCCGTATCATTACCTACTTTTCCCAGTCAGTCATGACAATCTGTGAGGGGGAGCTTTCGCCAGTGATGAGCGTTACCCCGCTTGAAACGACGCTCAAGCAGTATTACTATAAGATCGGGTGCAAAACAGCCGCCCTCTTTACCGCCGCATGCAAATCGGGCATGGCCAGCGGGGGAGGAACGTCCGAACAGATAGAAGCTCTCGGACGCTTTGGCTACGACCTGGGGTTGGCCTTCCAGGTGGTAGATGACATTCTTGATTTTATTGGCGATGAGGAATTGCTCGGCAAGCCCGCCGGGAGCGACCTGCGCCAGGGAATTATTACGCTGCCGCTGATCTATGCAGTTGAGGCGGGCG
This sequence comes from Chloroflexaceae bacterium, assembly GCA_034436975.1. Lineage (GTDB taxonomy): Bacteria > Chloroflexota > Chloroflexia > Chloroflexales > Chloroflexaceae > JAAUSY01. The sequence goes on along the minus strand of DAOTUE010000209.1, from coordinate 26,393 downwards.
GGGGAGAGCAGCTTATTGACGCGCTCGACTCGGACGACGAAGCGTTGATAACCCATGCGGTTGAAGAAGTTCGGCGGCTTGGTATCGAGCGTTCGTTTGCCGAATCGCAGCGGTTGGTTGATCGGGCCCTCTCCAACCTCGATATGTTCCCCGATAGCACGGCTCGTCAGGCCCTCGCGGAGATAGCGGCGTTTGTGCTTGAGCGTGATCAGTAGCCGCTCTGGATTGTGGTTTCTCCTGTTCCTGTTGCTTCTGTTGTGTGGCGGCTACGGCTGCACAACAGATGCATCCGAAGGCCTGGCGGGCCCGGCCCTCTCCGACCATTCGCCCCCATCGCTCCCTTCTCCCCTGCCTTCCCCCACCCCTCCTGGCATAAAACGCTATCGCGACCGCACAACCCCCTACCCTGGCCCCGCCCCCCATTCGCCTGTCGCCAACCCGGTCTTGCCCTTCTCGCGGACGCTCCCCCTCACCATTCCGCTCGTGAGCCAGCCATCCACCCCAACAACTGAGCAAACAGACCAACCAGAATCCATCCAACAGCAAGAGATACAGCGATTTGACAACACCCATCACACCGTGCGCCCCCCCTTTCTGCGGGTGTGGCAGCAGGCCGCCAGCGAGGGGAACGAGAGAGGCAGAGGGTTTGGCGTGCCGCGCAGTGCGCCCCTCTGGTTGGATGAACACCTGGTCCAGTTTTTCGATACGGTGCTGCTGGAACAAACAACAGCACAGGCAACAGCACAGGCAACAGCACAGGCAACCCATATCCCCGCATCGTCACTATCCGCATTGTCCCCCCTCACTGGTACCACGTCTATAACCCCGACTGGCACCACACCCATTTCGCCCGCCGTTTCCGTATGGGCGCAACCTCCGGGTTGGCAGTACCACGTCCCCGCCGACCTGCTCACGCTCGATGCTGCCCCCCAACGGGCGAGCCTTTCCGCTGGCGGGGAGCAGGGAAGCTATGGTCTGGTGGTGACTCCGTTACAGCCTGTCACGCTCACGCTCCACATTGAGGAGTATAGCGGCCCTGCGGAAATTCGCTTCTACGATGCGCGCCAGACAATGGTGAGAAGTACAACGGTGACAGTAGAGCAAGGGATGGCACAGGTGCCGATATTCCCGCGGGGAAGGCTCGGCTCACAGTGGGCCCTTGCGCTGGTGGATGAGCGCGTGGCGGGGGCAAATAGTGCAATCTGGCACCTCGAAGCCAGAACCGCGCTTGAGACCGGGCAACCCGACCTTGACCTGATTCTTCCCACTGTGCGGAATTTTTTGCAGCAGGATGTTGTCAGCTATGAACTCGATGGGGCCACGGTGCGCGGCTACCGCTCGCCCGACAATCCGCTGCTCTGGCTCCGAGACCATGTCTACCAGGGACGCGGCTTTCGCTATTTTGAGCAGGACGTGACGAGCCTGCTTGATGCGTTCCGTCAGGCCCAGCGGCCCGATGGCAGCTTCCCCGATGTGCTGAGCCACCCGGCCCTGGGGGTTGTCGCCCACCGTATGGAGACCGAGTCCGATCTGGAATACCTCTTTGTGCAGGGGGTCTACGAGGCATGGCAGGCAACAGGCAACGATAGCTGGCTTGAAGCGAATATGGATGCCATGAAACGAGGCATCGCCTACATCACCAGCGACCCGCTGCGGTGGGATGATGCTCTGGGGTTGGTGCGCCGTCCCTACACCATAGATACCTGGGATTTTCAAGTTGGCCCCTCGACGCGCAATCCCCACGACCCCGACAAACCATCGCCACGCCACTGGATTGATGACCAGACGAGATGGGGGATCTTTCATGGGGACAATACGGGGCTGGCCTATGCGCTCAAGTTGCTTGAACGCATAGAGCGCGGACGGGGCAACGACGATGCAGCCTATCGCCTGCGAAAACAGCGCGATGCTCTGATGGATCGGCTCAATGCGCTGAGCTGGAATGGCCCCTACTATACCCATTTTGTGTTGCCCGATGGATCGCTCCCCCAGGTGGAGGGAGTTGATACTGCAGCACAGCTCAGCCTCTCCAATGCGCTTGCCCTCAATCGCAAGGTGCTCCACGCCGCACAGCAGCGCGATATTCTGGAGACCTACTACCGCCGACGCGATTTTGACCGCGCTTTTGCCGAATGGTATAGCATTGATCCCCCCTTTCCCGCGGGGGTCGTGGGGATGGGTGGAGGCAAGGGGGAGCAGCCGGGCGAATACGTCAACGGGGGGATTATGCCGCTGGTGGGGGGCGAACTGTCCCGCGGGGCCTTCGGGTCTGGCTTCGAGTCCTACGGTTTCGACATTCTCCGCCGCTATGGGGAGTTGCTCCGGCTTACGGGGTCATCCTCCTACCTGTGGTATTACCCCGACGGGCGGCCCGGACGCTCCGGCGAGCACACGCTGGCAACCGATGGGTGGGGGAGCAGCGCAATGCTTGGGGCCCTCATGGATGGAGCCGCCGGCATTGAAGACCAGAACAGTCGCTACCGCCAGATAACGCTCAGTCCCCGTTGGAGCGCACACCCGGATATTCAGCAGGTTTTCGTTGTTGCTCGCTACGGGGCTTCCGATGGCTATGTTGCCTACCGCTGGTCCTACGAACGGGAGCAACAGTGTATCAATCTCAATGTTACGGGTTCCTGGGAGCAGGCCCACGTCCGCTTGCTGCTACCCCCGGAGGGGCGCGACGCGCAGAGCCGGACGCTGCTTGTGAATGGAAGCCAGGCAGATCTCTGGACAAAGGAGGTGGGAAGCGGGTATTATGCGGTGTTCGGGCTGGAGGGGGGCAACGCAGAGGTTGCGCTATGCTGGAAAACCGACAGACACTACAGCCCCTCGTAATCTCTTTTTTCTTTGCGCCGAACACGAATGATCCGCACCCTCCGCGTGTCATCGTTGATGCTGTAGACAATACGCCACCTTCCCGCCAGCCAGAGCCGATACATTCCTGGTTTGCCTTGTAGCTCTTTCGCTTTGTGCGGACGCGGGTTTGTTGCCAGACTGCGGAATTGTTGGCGAGCTTGCGCCCAAATATGGACAGGGAGTGCCTTTACCTCTGGGTAGAGTCCGGGCGCAAACTCAACGTGGTCAGACCAAAACCGGATAGATAGTTTCACCACAAAGGCACGGAGTACACAAAGGGAATCCCTTTCACAAAGCCTTTGTGCGCTTTGTGTCTCTGGTTTTTTTCAAGTGTTCAGGCGAACATGGTATGAACCCAGTGAACGCTTACTATCATAGCATCTCGAAGCACTAGCGGACACACCCCCCCGCCCGAAACAGCTTGCGAAAGGTTCCCTTGCCCTGATTCTGGATGCGCGTGGCCTGGACCAGAAAAAGTTGTGCTGTGGTAAGCGCATCACTCAGCGCATTGTGCTGTGCGTAGATGGGGATGCCCGCCTGCTTTGCTAGAGAGCGAAGCGTGGTATCGCGGGGTTCCTCATTGTAGCCGCCGCCGCCCCCCCCGATGAGCCGCTCGGTGTGGAGCAAGGCTCCACCCAGGCGGGCCGTGTCGAGCACGGGCCCGCGCAGCCGGATGCCGAAATAGGTTCGCAGCGCACGATTGAGAAACTGCACATCAATGCTGGACACATGCACAATAAGCACCCGCCCGCTCACCCGCGCCAGAAATTCGGGCAACACCGCTTCGGGCCGGGGGGCCCGTGCTAGCTCATCCCGCAGCAACCCATGAATGCGGATCGAGTCAACACTCACCAGCAACCCTTCCGGGGGACGCACCAGGCTATACCAGCGGCGGTCCAACCGTACCCGCCCATCATCAATATCAATCAATCCGATAGCCAGCAGCGCATCCTTGCGAGCATTCAGCCCGCTTGTCTCCACATCAACCACGCTGTAGGGCACCTTGCGCCAGTCTGTTTTTCCGTCGGGGCGCGGCGCACCAAGATAATGGGCCAACGGGGGCGGCAGGTCTTCGCGCTGCGGCCCTCCCCGGATGCGGTTGAGCGCATCGCGCACATGGCCCACCAGCGACGTGAGCATACTCAAGACGTGCGGGCGAACAGGTCGGTTTGAAAGAGTAGCTCGGTGCTGCGCTGAATGCGCGCCACAGCCCATAATGCCTCCTTCAGTTCTCGGCGTTCCATTGCTTTCAACCACGAAACGGGCACCTGGTTTGTGGGTTTCTCCCCCCGTTGGACCTGCTGATACTGGTAGCGCAGACGAAACAGGCTGATCAGTTCATACGCAGCGGTCAATTCATCCGACCCTGTCTTGCTCAGGCTGCTCTTTTCAATACAGTGGCGTAGCCGCACAAACGAATTGGTATGCGGACAGCCGGCTTCCAGCGCAAAGAGCCGCGCCAGATCAACAATCAGGGTCGTGCCACGAGCTTTGAGGTCAATCAGGTCGCGGGCCTTGCCATCGTGCTCCAGCACGAGTTGGCGGAAGAAGCTGAGCGGGGCCGGCTGTCGCAGCGCAACCCGCGCCAGCCGCCCAAGAAACACACGGTTGCTGGCTCCCTTCTGGATGATGGGACGGAGTGCGGCTTCCACATCGAGATTCCCATAGATCTTGCGATAGTCGAAAAAAGCGGCCACGCGGAGCAGGATTTGCTCGGTGGGGGAGCCAATCCACTGGTTGAAATAGGATTTCCAGACATGGAGCGGTTGCCGCCAGTGCGGGTTTGTCGCCATAACATCGCCCGGACAGGGGGGGAACCCGCATTTGATAAGATGGCTGACAACGTGCTGAGAAAGGTTCTCGAAGTATTCGGCGGCATCGGGGGGGGACGCATCGGCATAGACAAGCGCGTTGTCCTGATCCGTGCGAAGCAGTTGCTCGTAGCGGCCTTCGCTCCCCAGGGCCAGCCAGGCATAGGGGCAGGGGGGAGAGCCAAATCTTTTCTCTGCATCGCGCAGGAGCCGCTCAATCAGGGCATCGTGGGCCACCGCCACCACCCGCCCAATGTCGCTAACCCGTGCGCCCGCATCCAGAAGCACACCGACGGTTGCTGTCACCTGTTCGACGTAAAACTGCAAATCTTCAATGGTGCGGGCCCGCTGAAGCTGGCGCGGCAGAAAGAGGGGGTTTTTGCTTTGTTGTCGCATAATATCGGTATGCGTGACCATCCCGATAATCTGCCCATTGTCGGAAACAGGCATATGGTGGAACCCGTGGGAGAGCATAGTAATGAGGGCCTCGAAGACGAGGCTATCGGCAGGGAGCATCATCAAGGGGGCCGTCATCACCCGCGTCACGGGGGTGGTATCACTCAACCCTCTGGCCAGCACACGGTTTCGGAGGTCGCGGTCGGTGATAATGCCCGGAGGAGAGGACGTGATGATGAGGGAGGAGACATTGTGCTCACTCATCACGGCGGCGGCCTGGCGCACCGTGACATCGGGCCCGACGCTGATGAGCACGTGGCGCACCAGGTCACGCAATCGCAGGCGGAACAATTCCGGGGCGGCGTTGGCATCGCGGGCGTGGAGACGCTGCGAGATGCGCTCAACGGCGGTGGCGGCAAAAAATCGGTTGAAGGCGGGGACATCGCGACGCATTTGGTGGAACATGGCGGCTGGAATGAGGTAGGCCAGCGTTTCCTCACGGGTACGGACCGTAACAATAGGCGGCTGGCCCCGCAAGAGCGAGGGATAGCCAAAAATCTCCCCTTCGCTCAGCGTATCGAGCACCCGAATGCCCCGCTCATCCTCGCGCAGCAAATCCACGCTCCCCTGGCGCACAATGTAGAGATATTCGCTGGGCTTGCCCTTATACACCAGGACATCGTGTCCAGAAGCAAAATACTCAATTTGTACGGTATTGACAATACGCTCAATCTGAGAAGCCGACAACTGACCGAACGGGGGAATTTCCTGAAGAAAGCGAGCAATCTCTTCCATAGGCAGCGGTTCCCATCCTGGCTATATTCTGGCTATATCCTGGCTTATATCCTGGCCAACTCCTGGTAGGAGCGCAGCAGATACGAAAAAACGCAGCAGGGAGTATTGCATCCCCTGCTGCGTTTCCAACGCCACAGTTAGCGTCTTTCAATCAAGAGGCGAATCGCGGTTCGTTCCTGATTGTCAATATCAATGTCAATGAACGATGGGACACAGGTAATATCAATACCATCATCGCGCAGATAGCTTCGAGCAATCGCAACAGCTTTAATAGCCTGATTTGTGGCACCAGCACCAATGGACTGCACCTCGGCAATTCCATGCTCGCGGATGACCCCGGCAATGGCACCGGCAACAGCACTGGGGCGCGAACGAGTTGACACCTTTAACATCTCGGCAGCATCGGCCAATGGTTCAGCTTCCATGTGGTGCTCTTCTCCTCCCAGTACCCGCTCAAGTGTAGAAGATTGGACAGCATTCATATGTTCCTCCTTCGGTTCGTCGTTGCTAATAGTTGGCGCATCTCGCCTGGCTTGGTGATTCGTTTCAACGCCTTTCGTGCTCTTCTGGTCTTTCAAGTGGTTGTCTAACTGATTGCTCATCTACTGCGCATACGCTCCTATCGTGCATAATCAACTGCTCGCGTTTCCCTGATGATTGTTACTTTTATTTGCCCTGGATACTGCAAATTTTCCTCTATTTTTTTGGCCACGGTATGAGACAGGTGAATACTGGCAAGGTCATCAATGGTATCGGGCTGTACCATCACACGCACCTCGCGCCCGGCCTGCACCGCAAAAGCTCGCTGCACCCCACTGAACGATGTGGCGATGGTTTCGAGGGCTTCGAGCCGCTTGATATAGAGATCCAGTGTTTCTCGCCGGGCACCGGGTCGCCCGCCGGAGATAGCATCGGCGGCCTGCACCAGAAACGCCTCGACTGTCTGGGGTTCTTCATCCCCATGATGGGCCGCGATGGCGTGGACAATGGCCGCGGAGCGGCCCAGACGATGGACAATATCGGCCCCCACCAGGGCATGGGGCCCCTGCACTTCGTGATCCACGGCCTTGCCAATATCGTGCAAGAGAGCCGCTGTTTTGGTGGTATTGATATTGGCTCCAATCTCTGCGGCCATATGCGCAGCCAGGAGGGAACACTCCAATGAATGCTGTAAAACATTTTGCCCGTAACTGCTGCGATACTTCAATCGTCCAAGCAGTTTGATCAAGTCCGGGTGGATGCCCTGGACATTGGCTTCGTAGGCCACCCGTTCTCCCTCTTCCCGCATAATCTGCTCAATTTCCTGCTGGGTTCTCAGGACGACTTCTTCAATGCGAGCCGGGTGGATACGCCCATCTTTCAGCAGCTTTATCAGGGAAACTCGTGCCACTTCGCGGCGGATTGGTTCGTGACAGGAGAGCGTGACGGCTTCGGGCGTATCATCAACGATAATATCTACGCCGGTAATTTGCTCAAAGGCGCGGATGTTGCGCCCTTCGCGCCCAATGATTCGCCCTTTCAATTCCTCATTGGGGAGCGTGACGGTCGAGACCGTCATTTCCGACACATATTCGGGCGCACACCGCTGAATAGCCATGCTGATAATTTTTCGCCCCACTTTATCAGCTTCCGCATGGGTGGCCTGCTCGATCTCGCGGATGCGGCGAGCCGCGTCATCACGAGTTTCCCGTTCGACTTTTGCCAGGATAATCTCACGAGCCTCCTCTTGCGAAAGGGCTGCAATGCGCTCCAGTTCGTGGCGATGTTGTTGCCGAATCTGCTCTGCCTCTCGTTGCGTCTGTTCTATCTGGCGTTCGCGGTTTTGCAGTTGGCGTTCGCGTCGTTCCAAGCTGTCGAGTTTGCGGTCGAGATGTTCTTCTTTGCGCTGCAATCGTTCATCTTGCTTGTGCAGTCCCAGGCGAACCTCTTTCAGCTCGGCTTCGGCCTCATTGCGCATGCTCAGGGCGGTATCTTTTGCCTGCAACAGAATTTCTTTTTGTTGAGAACGTGCTTCTTCTAGCAACAAACGGGCCTGGGCTTTTTTGCCCTCTACCTGGGTATTCAATGCATTGCGAAACCAGAGCACCCCCAGGGCAAACCCGGTTCCTAGCCCGATGATGAGAACAGGCACGGCCCAGAGCAACTCTGATGACACGTACTGCCTCCTATGAAATTATTAACGTGCAGATATGTATTGATTACTGCTTTGCACAAATGCAAAAGCAGGGAGCATCCTTTCATACCCCAATAGTATAGTTATAATACTTCTCAAAAGTAGGACTGTCAAGACGCGACCATTGAGATATGGTTAAGGTTTGGGATGGGTTTTGTGTGGGATAAGCAACAAAACCTTCCTCCCTTGCCTATTGCAAAGGGGGATTATCGGGTTACTTTCCTGCATCAGGGTGGGTTGAGGCGCGGGTTTCTACCAGAAATCTCAACTATTTACGTAAGCATTCACGGTGCCTGGGCAATCCCTGATTCCTGGGAGCGCAAGCGTCTCGCTTGCCCCGATGCGGGCGCGGTTCCCTCTCCCAATCTCTCCCCCCCACCGGGGGGAGGCCAGGTGGGGGGCCCTGAACGATTACCTGTGAACACGTTACGAGAAACACTCCCGTTGACGTTACCCTCTCCCCATGCTAGTATATGCTATATCAGTGGTTGATCATGTGCTCAGGCAAGAACCTATTGGAGGGGGCGTAGCATCGGTCATCTTGAAAAAGAAATGAGAAAAAATGATGAGCAGTAAGAAAAAGAACATCACCCCGTCGCAAATGGGGCAAGCCTTTATGACGGTTCTTTCCGAACGCGGGGTCAAAATCTATGCGCCTGGCACACACCCTGGGATGGGCTATGGGTGGGGATATTTTGGCGATATGCCAGAAGAAGAAAACTCCGGCTTTGCCGAACTCACCGATATGATAGATGCCTATCTGCTTTCTCTTGAGTATGATGGTGCGGAAGAAGAAGACATTGTAAGTCTTGCTCCCCCCGATTTTACCTCTGCAGGCTATGAAACGGTTTCACAGGGAATTGATCTGGTTGCTGCCGCACTCCATTTTGCCTCCAATGTCCCCATCCCCCACGAGTTGCTGGTGGCCACAGCCCTGGATAATCCTTCGGATATGGCAGATGTGTCGAAGGTGGAAGCTGCTGCCCATTCTATTCTCTCAATGATTGATCAGGGCATTCTCGAAGCCACGTCCGATGGGGAGGTTATTGTTTCCACAATGTTTCAGGATGGCATAGCAAGAACGCTCGAAGCTCTTGGCGTGCCGCTGATCATCGGGCAGGAACGGGCCGAGCGAGCCCTGGTTATGTTGGTGTTGGATCTGCTCGGAGACCCAACCCAAGAATGGTTGCTCGAAGCGATAGAGCCACATTTGCGCCATGTAACGACGGTGGCCCAGGGACGTAGCGATCTCAATGCGATCAGTCTGAGTATTGTCCTGGCGCACTACCTCATATCGGTGGAAAAACCCCACCAGGTTCAGCAAACCATCGAGCAGCTTTTCGCGCTGCTCGATCTCGATGTTTTGCACGGATATGAAGCAAGTGACGCTATTCTTGCTGGCGATGAGATTTTTGATCTTGGCAAAGCCTGCACCGAGCAGCAGGAAGATGCCCTCTACCAGGACCTTGCACAAGCATGCTTTGAGCGTGCGCTGGCCATCCGCCAGCAGTTCCTACCCCCTCTCGCCCTGGATACCGCCGATGTTTTTGCTGCGCTGGGCGATCTGGCAGCCTGGCGAAATGACCCGCATGCAGCCCTGGATTTCTACCATAATGCGCTGCATATTTACGAACAAAACGACGAGCCGGATGAGATCAGGATGGGGGGCCTGGCCGAAATCCTTACCTCGATGGGTATGACGTTTCTCTCTATGCAAGCCCTCGATGAGGCACAAGCCCATTTTCAGCGAATCATAGACCTTTCCAATGCCTACATCGAGCAAGAGCCACTGGCAATGATGTTTCAAGCCGAGGCATTCAATGGTATCAGTGTTGTAGAATACCACCGCGGAAATCCCGATAGGGCCATGCAACTGCTGCAAGAAACCCTTACCTCATTTCAACCAGAAGTTGAAAACATCCCCGGTATTCTCGTCCGGCTGAAATTGCTCACAACACTGAGTATGATCGCTCTTGAACAGGGGGATACGTCTCAAGCTGCTGTCCTTATTCGGGAGATGCTCGCTATCAGGGAACAGGCCCTTGATGATACTTCGGATGCATCCGAAGCCTTGCAGGCCGACCTGGAGCAAGTTCTTGCGAATATCGAGCAGGCCAACAAAGTCAACAATTGAACAAACCTATACCAGACAATCCAATAACTGGCCTATGAACCGTGGAAAAAATCGCTTTGGTGCTGTTGGTCTCGTTCTCCTGCTGGTTATTCCAGGTTTGCTCCTGTGGGGGATACCGGCCCGCGCCGCTCTTCCCCATCAGCGGGGGAGCGAGCAGGATACGACGTTCGGGGTTCAGACGTTTCTCGAAGACCAGCCCGGCGTGCTCAAAACATTTTCCGACAATGGGCAGGCAGCTTCGGCTATCATTGAGGGGAACAGTCTCTACTATGGAATCAGTCCCTCGCTCCACCTGGCCCTCCTCGAAACCGTGAACCACCTGCTCAGCGATCCTGTTCCCACAGATGCGGCTCTGCGCCAGCCCTACGGCCCCGCCGGCCCGCAAGGGTTTGCGGCCCAGATGGAATGGGCCAGCCGCGAGTTGCGAGCGGGTCTTGGCCCCTACGACACGCCCCCCACACTGCATTTCACCGATGGCACCACCTTTACCCTGACCCTGGAGCAGGCACCGGAGGGGGTGGCCGTCCAACGGTTTCTCGCCATCGGACGCACTTCCACAGAATGGCGCAGGCTTGTTGACCGCTTTGCACTGGTGTTTCAAGACTATTTCAACAACGAACTGCTCGTTTTCAGCCCCTCGTTTCCGACCGATGCCACCTGGGACATTCCCCAGACCGGCTTTTTGCAATGCCCCTGGCCGCCTGGCATGCCCGTTGTTCACCTGGCCTACTTTGACCACACCTACCCGACGGTGGACACTGGCCCCGATGGAAACAGTGTTGTTGTCACCTATGCGGGTGTGGCCGATGTGCAATACAACACACACGATGGGCACGACTACGTATTTCCCGCCAATCCCATCGGCTCACCTATTCTGGCCGCTGCTCCTGGCCTGGCCTATGCGCGAACGGCCCGCGGCAACGGGGTTGTTATTCTCCACCCCAATGGCTACGAAACCGTCTACTGGCACCTGAACCATTTTGCCCCCCGCTTCAGGAGCATCGTAGATGGTTCTCGCGGCATATGGGTTGAAACGGGCGACATTCTGGGCACCAGCGGAACGAGCGGCTTTGACTATGGCACGCCCCACCTGCATTTCGAGGTCCGCTACCGCGGCAAGCAGGTTGATCCGTATGGGTGGCACGGGCCGGGCCCCGACCCGTGCGAGGCTTATGCAGCCTGCGAGGACCGTGGCTGGCTGTGGCACAGCGATTTATACGGTCTCTACGATTTCACCCCGCCGGACCACCTGTTGGGCGTGGAATCGCCTGGTACACCCCGGACGCGGCTCCGTGTTCCTCCACCCGACCAGACTCCGCCGGTCGGGACACTCAGCATCAACCCCCCCGATGATCTGCTGCTGCTGGTGCGTTTCGATGGGCATCTGCTGCAAGAGGTGGGGCAGGGGGGGCCAGCGGAACACCAGGGGGCGGGAGCATTTGCCCCCGGACGCTATGGCCAGGCGTTGGATCTTTCCCGTGATCGATCACGGGACCTTTCAGATGGATCTGGGGTGGGGGAGATAACCTTCCCCATCAGTGGCAATATGCGGCTGGAGGCGGGCAGTATCAGCCTGTGGGCAAAGCTGCCCGACCACTATCCCCCCAACAGCATCAACCGCCACTACCTGCTGGCAGCGAGTGCCAACCCGCAGGATAGCGCGGGGGGCTACGCAGGTACCCTTGCGCTGCGCCGCGACAACCTCGGCCCCGACCACACCCCACGCTGGAACTTCTGGACGGTTCCACAGAGCAAGCACCAGGGGAAAGGTAAGGATGAAACAGGTAAGACAGAGGGGATGGTTAGCCAGCGTGATGACCTGGCCGCGCCCGATACGCTCCCCCCCGGTTGGCACCATCTGGCGATAACGTGGGACCGCGCCCGCGGCAACAAGACGCTCTACTTTGATGGGGAGCGTGTGGCAGCAACGACCGGCGTGACACTGCCGCTGGATATTGGCCCGGTGCTGCACATCGGGCGGTTTACCTATGGGGGGAGCCAGAGCGGGGTGCTGCTCGACGATCTGGCGGTGTTCGGGCGGGTGCTTGCTGATGATGAGATCGCCGCGATTGCCAGCGCAACGCAGCCTATCAGCACCAGCGCAACGGTGGTGACAACACGCAACCTGCGCCTTGATACCAACGCCAGCGATAGGGATGGGAGCGGTAGAGCTGCTCTTATTGTCGCAATGCAGCCCGGACTCAATGGAGCCTTTGCTCCCCCACAGCCCTACAGCGAAACGCTCTCACTCACGCTCCCCCCGCAGGCGACAGAGCAGGAGTATACTGTGGCGGTGCGCTATTTTGACCGTGCCAGCAACCGATATGTCGTCACTCATACGGTGCTGCTCGACTTGCCCCCGCGGGGAGATGCGGCAATTATTGCTTCCGATGCAGTCAGCGCAACGCTTGCCCTCACAGCGACCGACCTGCACCAGCCCATTGAAATGCAGCTCAGCGCGTCGCCAGACTTTGCGCAGGCTATGTGGGAACCGCTACAGACGCAAGTTTTCTGGCAATGGCCGGAGCAGCAGCAAAAGGAAAGACGAGGCTGGGATGCGAGAGAAAACAGGGAAAGCGAAGAAGGAAAAAGGGGGTTGTGGGTGCGCTTCCGCGATGGGCGCGGCAATCTGTCGGAGCCACTGCCCGTGACAGAAATGTTTCGAGTTCATCTTCCGCGGATTTTCCGCTGATTCAATCGGTTTTTCAAGCGTATCCCTGGACCGAAAGCAGATAAAGCGAATAAACTCAAGAAAGAGAGAATGAATTCAATGACAAGAAATTGCAAAACAAGGAGACCAGTGGACCGGGGAAGCCAGAAACGGCAAGGATTCGCGCCGTTGCTCGTGCTATTCGTGGTCGGGGTGATGTCGGTGGTTGTGCTTGCTTCCTGTTCGCGCCAGAATGCCGAACGTGGTGATGTTCTTTTTCGGCAGGGTGATTTTGCGGGAGCGGCTGAGGAATACACCCGTTTTCTCGAAACCAACACGGAAAACCACCATATTTACAACAATCGTGGCAATGCCTACCTGGCCCTGGGAAACTACGAGGCTGCGGTTGCCGATTACTCGAAGGCGATTGAACTGAAGCCGGACTTGCCCGAAGGCTACTACAACCGCGGTATTGCGTTTTATGCAAAAAACGATATGGCGGAGGCTCTGGCCGATTTTAACCGCGCTATTGAACTGAAGCCCGATTATCTGGAAGCCTACTACAGCCGCGGACTGGTCCACCGAAAGCAGGGGAATACCGAGCTGGCCGCTGCCGACCTGAACCGGGTTCTGGAGCTGGATATGGGCACGGAGTGGAGCCAGAAAGCCCGCGAACAACTGGACACCCTGGGGCAATAAGACTATTTTTGGACAGACAGTTTCACAATGCTTTCTGTCTCGGAGTGCTCGGTCCTGAGAATTCTCAAGAATTCTCAAAAAACGCTTGATTTTTTATGCCCGATAGTGGTATCATGATAAGCCCGCTTCTGTAGAGCAGGGCGAACCATTCTGCACCGATGGCCCTGACCAACCGAAGAAACCTGGAACGCCTGAAAGCGGGGAATCATCTCTCATGTCCTGAAAACCTTTTGCCTCTCCGGGCAAGCAATAAAAACAAAGGAAAGCATGATGATGACCACCAAAACCGAGACAGAGAAAGAACGGCTCGTACAGGTACTCGTGGTAGAGGACGATATTCATATCGGGCGGCTCATAGGGTTGGCAATGCCGGCCCTACGGATACCCTATCGGTTTACCAATGTGATGAGTGCGATTGAAGCACTGGAGCTATGGAAAAAAGAAGCCTTCGATCTTCTTCTAACCGATTACAACCTTCCTGGAATGAATGGTATTCAATTGATTAGTGAACTCAAACGGCATGGCATGAATGTTCCGATGGTGCTATTCACGGCCTATGGTAGCCCCGAAATAGAGCGCGAAGCCCGTAAGGTTGGCGTTGCGGCCTATCTAACCAAGCCGTTTGATATAGATGAATTGATTGATACCATTCGAGTGCTTTTGCCGGAAAACGAAGCGGAGGCCGGCAATACATAGGCTACGTAGCCAACAGAGTACCTGTTCGGATTCAGGGGTATCGCTCCAGGGAGCACGGGCAAGATACCCGCCCCGGTGCAAGCGAATTGAGCAGGCTTTTGGTGATCCATTGCGCTGGTTGTCGGCAGCCCCCTGAACGATTACCACCGTCGTACACGACAGTGAAATGAGAGAACCACCAGGTGATTCGTCCCTTGCACCTTAACAACTGTATAGCAACATAATGCAAATTTGAGAAACACCCGTACCGATACACAAAACCCCTGTACCGTTTTTCTGGATTCTGCATCAGGATGGGCACCAGGATAACTGTAAAGTGTTTCTCTCCATCTGTGATGAACATCACAACACAAGTGAATCACCTCGGATTTCACAGAACACATGCACTTATGCTATTTGGCTTGCAATGAGGGCATATCGCCCCTCGGTTTGTCGCCATCGGTTCGCACGAACTGCTCAAACCGATGTTTTACCATTTCTTAACCATTCCGATGGGTTGCACGCTCGCAAAACCCTTTACAGTATATCATGCAACCAGAACACCTCGCACCATACCCTTCCTCATCCTGACTTATCTCTGCTGCTTCGCCGTCTTGAAAGTGCGGCCCATTTCCTCGTGGAGCCAGCGCAGACGAGGGTGATGCTTGTTGTCGGCGAGGGCTTCATTGAACCAGAGTTGCCCCACATCTTGCTTGATGCTGCGCGTGTGCTGGCGCATCGCCTGCCGCACATCATCGGTGCGTAGCGCAGGTGGTTGCTCCTCGACAGCAGTACGCACACGGCGGCGAGCCGCTGTCTGCACCACGGCCTTGATATCTGCTGGAGTGTAGAGCATGGCTTCCGTTGCCAGACGTGCGGTGTCAATTCCTTCAATCCCGCTGAAGCCGCTGCGCTGGAGTGCGCCCAGGTAGTAGGTGAAAATGGCCTGCCGATCAGTCTCATTCGGCGGAAAGATCGGGAGCTTGAGATCGAAGCGTCCACTGCGCTGAATGGTGCTATCGATACCACGCACATAGTTGGTGGTGGCGACGATGACCACGCCGCGACCAGCAACACGATCCAGTTGTACCAGCAGTTCATTGACCTGGCACTTTTCATCGGTGTGCATGTTGCCTTCTTTGCGCTGCGGTGCGACTGCATCCAGTTCATCCAGCACCAGCATACAGGGAGCCTGCTTGAGCACCCAGTCAAACAGCGTCCGAATTTTCATCACGCCCTCGCCGAGCCACATACTGGTGATGTCGCTGGGCAACACCAGGCGACAGGTCAGGCCCGCTTCGGTGGCGAGCACGCGCCCGATCAGGCTCTTGCCGCATCCCGGCAAGCCATACAACAGCAACCCATTGGCCGCGTTCAGCCCATAGCGTGCATAGATGTATGGCTCTAGGAGAGGATCAAGGATATCTTGCCGGATCAGTTCTTTCACATCGCTGTATCCGGCGATATCATCCCAGGTGAGCGGTTGTGTCGTGACGGTTGCGCGATTGCGCCAGGGAGTTCCCACCAGTCGCGCTTCGGGAGGCTGGGGTGGCTCCACCTCCAGAAAAACCGGGTTTTCGGTCAGCATATCTACAAAGCCATAGCGGATACTCTCCTTGCCCAGAGCATGATTGAGGTTGCGCACTAGGGTGCTCAGGTGGTCGTGCCCCAGCAGTGCCACATCACTGGGCACGATCAGCCAGACTTCCTGTGCCTGCCGCATGCCGTCTAATTTCTGCTCGGCATCATACATCTGAAGATGGAGTGCCGGGTGGCACCAAAGCACTCGTAACGTGGGGAGGTAATTACAAGCGACACCAAACATTATGGTATGTACCGCTGCTGAGCGCGGCTGAGGGGCGGGCAGATCAACCGGTGTCGTGGCGTGAATCTTATGTTTAGCCCGCCGAGTTGCGAGAGGGTCGCATATGCGCATCTGACATGCGCCACCCAGCCGACGGAAGGGTGTAAGGCATGTTTTGCTGTCCGGCGACCAGTCACTGGTGGCAGAACAGCGTGCACCGGAAGTAGGCACCCCTTCTCAACGCAGAAGGTGCATCTACTATACACTACTGAGGTACGTTTTGCAACGCGTGCATTTTCTCGCGCCACACGATGCACTCTGATTATCTCGTACCTGCGACCGTCAACTTAGACTTCCACCACCGCTGTACGCCAGTCTGCTCATCCTAACTGGCGATACGGCCTGCACGACGTTACAGGCGCGGCTGTACTGTGAAGAGCGACGAGTTTTTCGTGGCCCTTCACCCTGTCGGGAAGACACAGGGATCTCAATTGGTCGTATGATAGTCTAGGGAGAGCACACCACGGTGACATCACGCCTCATTATTGTCAGCATCGTCATTATTTGTGGCAGGTGCCTCTTCCTTCGCAGCCGCTTCCTGTGCGGCCTGTTTGCGCTGTTCAATCCGTTTCAGACGCTCTTCGTCGCGCTTTTTCGCGTTCTTGTAATGGCGGTATGAGTTGACAGAGCGTTGCTTTTGCCACCACAATGGCGGTGTTGTATCGTGCTGGGAGTGCTGGATGCTGACAAGTCGGGCAGACAAAATACTGCACCCCGTCGATCGTCCCTGCTTCGACCTTCCAGACATGGGCGCATCGGATGCACCGCTGCTCAACGTCCTCCATCTGGCGAAGCTGTCGTGTCTGGCAATTGGGCAGAGGACATTGTACAAACACCCTGCGCTCCAGGCATCTGCTGGTTTCCGGATGCTGTACGCCACAGGCATGGCATTCATATGCAGGCGATACACCAGTCACTTCACGCGGCTCCAACACACGGGACTGTCGTCCTTTGTTCTGGAGTGTTTTCAAGATAGCTACCGATGGTCGCCCAAACACCATCCGGTTGTGTGCACGGGATAGTTCAGGTTGGCCTTTCTTCCAGCCAGTCGCTTCCAGTCCAATATAGGCCGTCCCGGCCTGGCGCACTATCGCATGAGCAACCTCATACTGATAGTTGTCACTGCGTTTGGCACCCTGAGCCGGATCAACGTGTTTAGGGATCGTCAGATCACCAATATATACTACGGTTCCATCCAATTGCAGCTCCGCAAAGCGGTACCCTTCATCGTGCTCATGAAACCCCATCACGGTTTGCGGTATGTGCATCGGGTGGTCAGCAGGCATGGTCACCGGCATATGGAGGAAAAACTCCGGTTCACCCTGTTCATTCCACTCCATGACCAGTCTGGCTGATGAGAATGGCACCTCATTCGGCAGGCACAGTTCTATCGGTACCGGATTATCTTCTGTGCTGATCGTCTTGTGGAGTGCCTGCTGTTTCTCGCGCTGCTGGTCAATGATCTGGCGCAGTAGCGGTTGGCGTTGCTCCCGAAAGCGGCGACGGTTTGATCGTTCGCCCCATTCCAACGGCAGCAGCATATAGGCGGTAGCAGCTGCCACGCATCCAGAGTGCGACGACATAGTCATACGTCTCTTCATCGAACAACAGCGCGAAGCCGCGATACGAGGCACTGATGATCGGTTTCTTTTCCTGATGGTAGCGTGCAGGTCGCATGGCAATGGTGAAGGGGATTGGCTGAAGGGAAGGGCGTTGCAACGCTCCATGTGCCTGCAACAACCGATGACGGGCACCGGTTTCCAGCTTTTCCTCGACGTACTTGTCAACATCGTTCTTGCGTTTGCGGTCAGGCCGAAACCAGTTCAACCGGGTTTGGTAGGTCCCAAGCAACTCGGCTGCATTCTCATCAGTAAGCGTGACAGCGGGAATTTCGGGGTAATCGTCCGGCTTCTCGTAGAGAAATGTTTCGAAGACCTCCCGAAAGTTCTTGAATGCCTGGTCTTCAAAGTCGGAGAATTCGGCAAGTTGCTGTGCTTCGCGCAACGCTTCGTGAAATGGGGGCAACAAGGACGCAAGCTGTTCACCAGCGTTCTTCATCATCTGGATGTCATTCCGTACATCCTCCAGTTCATTCTTGTGAAGCATACCCAGCAACACCAGATCGCCAGGTGGATCGAGGAGACGTTGCAGCAGGCGATTCGCATGCACCGCTCGGCGATGCTTAAATTCGCGTCCGCTGTCCCGAATGTAGGGATGCTCCTCATAGGCGATCTCCTCGGCACGTGCGCCAGGGTCCTGAATAAGGTGCTCCACGAATTCGAGCGTTTTCTGGATCTCATCTACTGGCAGCAATCGTTCCATCAACCAACGCGCTTCTCGCCTGCCAATATCACCGAGCGGCGTTTCCTCATGCCTGCCAAAGGGTATCGGAATGGCCGCCGTCCGTTCCCAGCGTTGGTGCTTCTGCTTCCAGGCAGCATAGGCTTCCTCCACCATCATCGGGTGGTCTCGCTTCTGACGACTGAGTCGCCTGATGGCGGAACGCTTCTGCTTCGTCGCCAGCACTGGCACATGCCGATGCCAATACGCGGCGGATTGCTGCCTTCGATGGCAACTCCGACACTGTGGCATGTGTCGCAGGCAACCCAGAAGCAGGGAAAATGCACCTGATCCGGTTGCTGCGGCAGAAACAGATAGCCTGGTGTCGTGTGCCACACATCGCCTGCGAACAGGGCAACGGGATAGCCCGTGCCGATGGCCAACTGCTATGCTTTCCTGCGTTCGTCATTGGTTGGCATATTTCCTTTGACCTCAAACCAGCACTGATGCACGGGTAGCCAGAAGTCGGGCAGATACCAGGTTCTGTCCGGCAAATCGAAGCCCTCGTACTCATAGCGAAAGGGGATGTTCAGCATATCAAAGAACACGCCCCAGCGCGCCTCGGTGCGGCTGCGGAAATGATAATGATTGTAGTATGTAGGAAGTATGTTGGTCATAGTTCATACCTATTTGTCTTGCAGATTACGCACGACTGGCAGGAGCACCACGGGCTGCGCTGACCCGCGATGCGGCGTGGGCCAGTGCCGGGATGAGCCAACAAGATGTATGCTACAATAGCAGGGTAGAACACATCTGTTTCTGGGATGAATCCTTCCATCTGGTAGGCTGGGGAGCGGCCAGATGGAAGGTCTCCCACCAGGTGTCAGTTTATAACCGACGGTAACAATTATAGCGCACCAATGTTCGTCTTGTCAAGGCTCCCCACGTGAGAGTCTATGTCGCGGCTGCTTGGTGTGAAAATTCGGCATCTCCGTCGCCGCTATAGGCTAACCCAGACCGATGTCGCGCAACGTCTGTCCCTGGCGACCCACTCGCACGTCAGCCATCTTGAGACGGGCACCAAGACCCCCTCGCTCTCCCTCATACTCAAGATTGCCAACCTCTTCGGCATCACGACTGATGACTTGCTGCGGGACACGATCACGGCTGACCAGATATCTGTGCATGATCAACCTGGCTCACCCGACGATCAACCACAACTCCAGCAGTTGGGCGCAAAGCTGCGGTATCTGCGTATTCGTGGTGATTGGACGCAGGCCGAGGTTTCCCGGGAACTTGGACTCGCGGCACAGGCCCACATCAGCTACCTGGAGTCGAACCGCAAGGAACCCTCCATCGATCTGCTGCTGAAGATTGCCGACTTTTTCAGCGTGAGTATTGATTATTTGCTCCGCGACGAGATTCCTATCGAGCTTGATTCTCCCGCTCAAGATGACCTATCATAGCTGTATCGCTCGAAATATCCGCCTGATCGGGGTTCGTGTGCAAGATACGCACATGATAGCTGTTATAATAGGCGCAGGAGAGGCGATCAAAATCGGGGCACGAGAGTGATACTATGTCAGCACTCCCTTTATTTGAAGAGCCGCAACTCAGGGAGGTATGCAACATCCTGGGCCATACAGAGCATGGTCTCAAGGGCCAGGAGATCGGGGAGTTGTTGCGAGCATGTGGTATTGATGATCCTGAGCCATCGAATACCAAGCGACACCGCATGTTTGAAGCCTTGAGAAACCGGCAGGAGCAAGACCAATGTGGCAACAACGTTGCGGCGTTCATTCAGACTGTTATGTCACCATTTCGATTTCACAAGAATCCAGAGCGTTTTGACGATTTACGGGGACAGTTGAATGACATCCTTGCTTTTGCTGGCTTTGTTCTGACTGATGATGGTCAGTTACACCAGAGACCTGTGGCGCGGTCCCTATCTGAAGCCCAGGACCGGACTGTACGCTTGCGGCGCATGTTGCAAGATCGAGGTGTGCATCCTGATGTGCTCCAATTCTGTCAGGCAGAACTTTTGCAGGACAACTATTTTCACGCTGTATTCGAAGCAACCAAGAGCGTGGCAGACAAGATACGCCACCAATCAGGGTTAACAAAAGATGGTTCACCGCTTGTCGATGAGGCGTTCGGGTTGGGACAATCTGGTACACCCTTGCTGGCTTTCAACACCTTGCAGACTGAAACAGAGAAGAGCGAACACAGAGGGCTGATGCACTTGCTCAAGGGACTGTTCGGAACCTTTCGTAACACGACGGCGCATGCGCCCAGGATCAAGTGGGTCATCTCTGAGCAAGATGCCCTCGATATGCTGTCACTCACGTCCCTGCTGCATCGTCGGTTAGATACAGCTATTCGGACTCGCCAGGTATAGATACGCAGGAGCGCACCGTGTTTCCACCAACATTCACGCCGACCTTCAGCGGGCACGAGACCTTTGTGCTGCGCACGAACTGGCTGAAGAAGGGCTACGATATCATCAAGCAGCACCCTGCCCTGTTCTCGCAGCCAGATGCCTATGTGAAGCTGGGGGTCGGCAAAAACATGGCTCAGTCCATCCGCTACTGGGGGCGCGTCTGTGGCGTGTTTGATAAGAAAGCGGATGGCACCGGGCACGAACCAACAGATCTCGGTGACTGGCTGCTGGACAGCGACCAGGGCGTTGACCCGTACCTGGTGTCGCCTGCAAGCTGGTGGCTGCTGCACTGGCAGCTTGCTGCCCACCAGGATGCCCCTGTCACCTGGTTCTACACGTTCAACATGCTGCGGGGCGGCGAGTTCACCATCTCGCAGTTGGGGCTGCATCTTCAGTCGCTTGCCGCCGAGCACACCTGGCGGATGCCCTCCACCGCCACGATTGAGCGGGACATCGACTGTCTGGTGCGCTGCTACACCCGACCCTCGCAGAAGCAGCTTGCTACAGCGGTAGAAGACGCGCTGCTCTGCCCGCTGATGGAACTGGGATTGCTCCAGGTCATTCCGGGGCAGCGTATCTATCGCCTGGTGAGCGGGCCACAACCGAGCCTGCCCGATGCCCTGGTTGCCTATGCCATTCATGCGATGATCGAGGGCATTGACAGCAAGACGATCTCGTTCCGGCAGCTTTCCTACAACCCGCGCTCGCCGGGGCGGGTCTTTCGGCTGGATGAGGACGCGCTGCTGCATCGGCTGTATGACATCGAGGAGATCACGGAGGGAGCCGCCTTCTACACCGATCAGGCAGGCATTCGTCAGGTTTCCTGGCGCGAGACTGGCCCCAACGTAGCACAGGTGCTGCTGGAACGCGCATTTGCCCAGGAGATCATTCGATGACTGACACGCTCGGCATGCTGCCTGTCGCCACGCGCTATACCCGCGCAGTGCAGATCGAACGCGATTTTGTCGCGGGTGAGCCAGCACTGGCAGGCTATCAAGCGACCCCGCTGGTGTTGCAGACCCTGGGACGCATCCTGGAGGGCTTGCAGCCCACATCCACCGCCCGCGCCTTTTCCCTGACGGGCATCTACGGCACAGGCAAATCGGCGTTTGGCCTGTTTCTGGCGCACTATCTCAGCAGCAGCTACGAAACCCGCCAGCGACTACTGGAGCAGCACAGCACGGTTGCCGTATATGAGGGACTGGTCTCTGCCGATCCGCCGCTGCTGCCCATCCTGATCAGCGGCAGCAACCGCTCGCTGCGGCAGGCTGTTCTTCAGGCGTTGCAGCACACGCTTACAGAACAGACACCCCTGCCCGACACGCAGCCCGATCTGCTCGCAACACTGGCGGCTGCGATCCAGACCCCTGATGCCGATGCACAGCGCGTTGCTGACCTGGTGGAGCAGACCAACCACGCACTGGCCGAATATACCGATTATCGCGGCACGCTGCTCATTATGGATGAGCTAGGACAGTACCTGGACTATGCCTTCCGCCAGAACGAAGCCGCCGACCTGTTTGTGCTGCAATCGCTGGCTGAGATGGCCGCCCGTAGCGGCGAGACCCCCAGCGTCCTGGTAACGATCCTGCACCAGTCATTTGACAGCTACGCGACGACGGCAGGTGCGGTACAGCGCACCGACTGGCGCAAGGTGCAGGGCCGCTTCGAGGATATTCCCTTCCAGGAACCGGACAGCCAGATGCTACGCATGATCGGGCACGCGCTCTGCCCGGACGGCACCGACCTGGATACCGCAGAACGGCAAGCATGGGCAGAACGGTTTGCGGCCCTCTCTGAAGCCCTGGGGCTGCGTCCATCCGGCATCAGTACGGACGAGTGGCGGCACCTGCTTGCCCAGACCTACCTGCTGCATCCGCTGGTGCTGCTCCTGCTGCCGCTGCTCTTTCGGCAACTTGCCCAGAACGAGCGCTCGCTCTTTTCTTTCCTCACCAACCAGGAACCCTGGGGCTTGCAGGATTTCTTGCGCTCAGACCGCGCCAACGGCGTGGACGCGCCGATCTACCGCCTGCCCCACCTGTACGCCTACGTCGAGGCCACTATGGGCACCGGGCTGTACACGCGCTCCCGTGGGCGGCGTTGGGCGGAACTGGCCGAATCACTGGCACGGCTGCGCGACCCGGATCACCTGACCCAGCAAACCCTGACCACGATTGGCGCACTCAACGCCTTCGGGCAGCAGCAGGAGATACGCGCCAGCCAGCGCATGATCGCCTTTGCGTTGTGCGATACGGACGATGAACAGCGTGTCTCGCAGCCGTTGCAGCATCTCATCGACGATCAACTCATCACCTACCGCCGCCACAGCGACAGCTATGTGCTCTGGGAAGGCAGCGACCTGAACCTGGACGCGCTGGTGCAGGAGGCCATGCGCAGTATTGGCGACCGCACCGACATCGCGGCCCTACTCCAGCAGAGCACCGAGCCAGTGCCCCTGGTTGCCCGCAAGCACAGCTACCAGACCGGAACGGTGCGCCATTTTGCCGTACGTTTTGTTGCGGTTGATGACCTGTCCTCCGAGGAACAGACGGTAACTCGTGCCGATGGCGAGATGCTGTATATCGTCCCGTCCGACAATGCGGCGTTGGAGACAGCATACGAGTGGGTGCAGCACCCAGATCGGACTGAGGAGACCCATCGCATCGCTGTGCTGCCGAGCCAGGTGCAGCGACTGGGCGATCTGCTGCTGGAAGTGACCGCGCTACGGCGGGTGCTGGAAACACAGCCTGAACTGGAGAATGATCGGGTTGCACGCCGCGAGCTTGCCAGTCGTCTGGCCGAGGCGCAGCACGCGCTGGATCAGGCGGTGGACTGGGCCTATC
Organism: Chloroflexaceae bacterium; assembly: GCA_034436975.1. Taxonomy (GTDB): domain Bacteria; phylum Chloroflexota; class Chloroflexia; order Chloroflexales; family Chloroflexaceae; genus JAAUSY01. The sequence goes on along the minus strand of DAOTUE010000209.1, from coordinate 2,777 downwards.
ACCCTGGTCACGGGACGTGGTGGTGGCATGGCGAGGAGCAGCAGGTGGCAACCAACCGCGACCTGGACAATCTCCTCTCTGCCGCCTGTGATGCCACCTATCACGCCGCGCCGCGTGTCTGGAACGAACTGATCGTGCGCCGCCAGCTTTCGTCCGCCAGTGCCAAAGCACGCCGCAATCTGGTGGAGGCGATGCTCGGCCACGGCCACGAGCCAGGGCTGTCCCTGGACGGCTACCCGCCAGAGCGAGCCATCTACGAGAGTGTCTTTCTAGAGAGTGGCATCCACCGCACAGAGCACGATGATCGCTGGGGGTTCGGCCCGCCCGATCCCGACAAAGACCGGTCACTGCACCTGACCCCTGCCTGGAACGCCATTCAAGATTACATCAACGGGGCACAGCACGAGCCGCAGGCCATCAGCAGGCTGTTTGCGCTCATCGAAGCACCACCCTACGGGGTCAAGGCAGGGCTGGTGCCGCTGCTCTTTCTGTCGGTCTATCTTGCCAATGCAGGCGATGTGACGCTGTACGAGCACGGCAACTATGTGACGGTGCCCGATATCTCCGTCTTCGAGCGGATGATGCGGCAACCGGGCTATTTCAGCCTGCGGCAGAGCCGCGCAGGTGGCGCACGGATGGCGGTTTACGAGCGGCTGGCGCAGAAGTTAGCGCAGTATGCCCTGACCAAAGCCGTGCAACCCGCCCTGCTCGACGCGATCAATCCCCTGCTACGGCTGGTGCATCGCCTGCCCGAATACAGCCAGTACACCCGCCACGTCAGTGACGAAGCACAGGCTATCCGGCAAGCACTGCTGGCCGCCCGCGAACCCGACATCACGCTGTTTGAGACGCTGCCGCGTGCCTGTGGGGTGGAGCCGTTCGCCGCCGAAACGCCGTTTGACGAAACGCAATTCGAGACGTTCTTCGCCGTCCTGCGCAACGGATTGACAGAACTGCAAGAGGCATATCCCCGGCTTATCACCGAGATTGCGGAACGTATCCGCAACGCCTTTGGTGCCGCGTCGAGTGACCACGCAGAACTGCGCCAGGAGTTGACCGCACGCTGCCAGCAGATTACCACAATGACTGCGGACAACCAGATCCGCACGTTAGGCGTGCGCCTGGAGACTGCCGACGACGGCGATGCCTGGATCGAGAGTGTCGGGGCACTGGTGGCTCGCAAGCCGATGCCGACCTGGCGCGACGACGACCGCACCCGCTTCGAGTTGCATATCATCGACCTCGGCCATCGCTTCTGCCAGACCGAGCGCGTGGCAGCGATTGTGCGCCAGCAGCAAGCAACCGCACCGACACCGACGGACTCCAGCGACACACCCGATACACAGCCCGCCGCGCCACGACACCCGAAAATGCAGGAGTTGCATACCAAAATACAGCACACACTGGAAGCCCAGGGCGAGACACTGACCGATGCACAGCGCGTGCAGGTGCTCTGGGACATTCTCTCGCCCTTGATTGAACGCACGACGGAAGGAAAACCGCTATGAGTGTGATAGGCTATGACATCGGAGGAATTCCATATTGCTCAGGATGTGCCCTGACGTGGAACCTGAAGCGACAGGCATTCTATTATGCGTTGCTGAAAGAAACGGTATCGCTTCCAGAGCCGTTGCGGAAGGCTGATCTGTGGGATCAGGATATGCGGTGTATTGATTGTGACACATTGCTTCGTGACGAGGAGCATCTGCATCTGGATGATCTCTGGGAACAGGAACGAGCACATCAGGAAGAGGAGACGTACCTATGACAAATACGCAAACCCCACACACCGACTGGGCAGACCGACCGGGCCGCCATATCGTCAGCCTGAGCGGCGGCAAGGACAGTACCGCGCTTGCCATCTACCTGCGCGACAAAATCCCGCAGCTTGAGTATGTCTTCTGCGACACACATAAAGAACTGCCAGAGACCTACGACTATCTGAAACGGTTGGAAGCCTATCTCCAGCGTCCCATCGTGTCCCTCAACCCAAACCGGGGGTTTGACCACTGGCTCGATATGTACAACGGCATGCTGCCCTCGGCGCAGGTGCGCTGGTGTACGCGCAAGCTCAAGATCGAGCCGTTCGAGGAGTATGTGGGCGACGACGAGGTCTGGAACTATATCGGCATCCGCGCCGAGGAAGCCCGCAAGGCATACATCCCCACGAAGCCCAACATCACCGGGGTCTACCCGTTCAAGGAGCACGGCCTGGTGCTCAGCGACATCGAGCGCATCCTGGAGGAAAGCGGCATCGGCCTGCCCGACTATTACGAGTGGCGCACGCGCAGCGGGTGCTACTTCTGCTTTTTCCAGCGCACCGGCGAGTGGATCGGTCTGAAGGAGCGGCACGAGGAGTACTACGACCTGGCGAAAGCCTATGAGAGCGAAAATGGCGGCGAGCACTACACCTGGCGGGCGGGCGAGAGCCTGGAAGAGCTCGAGCAGCCAGAGCGGATCGCGCAGGCCAAGCAGGAGCATCAGCAGCGACTTGAGGACGAGAAACGCCGCCGTCCGGGGCGCACGCTCATCCAGCTTCAGGAGGGCGCGCTCGACGCGGAGGACGACGACGTGGGGTGTAATATCTGCCATTTGTGATAGGCTATCCCGCATCGTATGTTAAAGCCGGGTCAAATCATAACCCTCCGGTGTATCACCTCAATAATCGGGGGAAGGCCCTGCTTTGCGCCACGATGCTCCCAGGTTCAGGGCTTGGGCTTGTTCCGTGATCAGACGAGCCAACGAAGGCATCTGCATGGACCCTGAAACCCGGTCCT
>DAOTUE010000208.1:0-56699 GCA_034436975.1 Chloroflexaceae bacterium | reverse complement strand
GGTTCGGAGCACCAGCTCCAGAGTATGGAGCGTATCCACGATACGATGTGGGCATTCTACCCGACCTGGATGCCCGACGGTTCACGCATCACGGTTGCCTCGCAGTATGGGCCGCCCTACGGTTCGCCCGCCGTCGAATACAACCTCTCGCTCTTCATCCTCTCGACAGATGGAAGCGGAAAGCGGCAGCAAATCTACGCCGACACGATGGCCCAGTGCGGGAGTATGGACTACATCCCGACAACAGCCACAGAGGACAAATCTCCTGTCCTTGCCTTTACCCATACGGGTATGGGAGCCGAGGGGTATCAGCAAATCTACCGGCTCGACCTGGAAATGGAGACCGCCACACCCTTTCCCGGTATGCCCCGGCACAGCTATGACCCCGTCTTCTCGCCTGATGGTGCGTGGCTGGCGTTTGCCGCTCGCAATGGCAACAAAACAGACATCTGGGTATTGCCTGGCGACCCCACCGAGGGGAGCGAACCGACTCCCACGCAACTCACGAGCCTGGAACAAGCCCGCGCTCCTGCATTCTCGCCCGATGGCACGATGCTTGCGTTTCTAGCGATACCGCCCGGCAAGGGGGGATTTGAGCTATGGGTTGTGCCACTGAGTCAGAATGAGGAGGGCATACTCCAGGCTGGAAAGCCGCGCCAGATTAGCCACGATATGAACCTCGACGCGGACTCTGGCCTGTCGTGGGCACCTTGATACCCTCAATAACCTCGTGCTCCGTGACAATCCAATCAAGCGGTTGGTCGTGGGGGTCGTGGGGGAGCGATGTCATTTCCTGGATGGCAAACGCTACCCCCACGGCAGGGGCCTGCGACATCGCCAGCAACCGGTCGTAGTAGCCTTTGCCATAGCCCAGGCGGTGCCCGGCCCGGTCGAAGGCCAGCAGCGGAACAATCAATACCTCGCACATAGCTGCATCTACCAGACAGAGTGTGCGTGGCTGATGCACCCCGAAGCACCCCTCCTGCAACTCATTCTCTTGGAGCGACAGGAGCCGGCTATGCAAAAGTTCGCCAGTCTCGCGCTGCACCACGGGGACAATAACATCTTTGCCGCTTGCCAGCGCGTCGGCCAGCAGCGGGCGAGTATCCACCTCGGAGCGCACGGGCAGGTAGCAGTGGAGCACCCGCGCCTTGATGTAGGCAGGCAACCCGGCCACACGAGCGCAGATTGCCTCGCTACGAGCGGCGCGATTATTCAGTTCATCACGCCGTTGAGCAGCCTCTCGCCGCAAGTGAGGTTTTCGAGGCTTCAATTGGTCCATTGTCTTTTCTCTTACGATGTCTGGCCCCCCTTCCCCTCCTTCCCCCCTTCCCCCAACCGTGTTGCAAAGTGTCGCTACCTACGGTATACTTCACCATATCATCTATTGATAATACTTTTAGTGGTGTGGTTTTTATACAAAATACCCCACTGTAGCATACACAAAATGGTTACATAGGAGTTACATCACCATACACAATACTCTGGCCAGACAGAGTAGCCACAGGAGAGGTGCGAGCTATGGCACAGCGAGCAATACGAGAATATGATGGAAAACGGATGATGGCCCGATGGATGAACAGCCAGACAAAGGGAGCAACATACTACACGTTGGAAGATAAGGTGGTGCAGGTTGGCCCGCACACGGAGCTTGCCATGTTGCCCGAAACCCACCCCTGGCTGCACAACGAGCGGCTCGTGACAAAGCCCGACCAGCTCATCAAGCGGCGCGGAAAGAGCGGTCTGGTGCTGCTTGATGCAACATGGGACGAGGTTCAGGCCTGGATTGGCGAACGGATGGGACAGGAAATCCAGGTTGAGCAGACCGCAGGCGTACTCGATCATTTCATTGTCGAGCCGTTTGTTCCCCACTCCGACACCGATGAATACTACGTTGCTATCCGTTCGCTCCGCGAGGGGGATGAGATCCTCTTCCACCACGAAGGGGGGATCAACGTGGGAGACGTGGATGCAAAAGCCGAACGGCTTTTTGTCCCGATTGGCGAGATGCCTGCAACCGAAGACATCTTGCGGCGGATGATGGGCAAGGTCCCCGCCTATCGCCGGGCCCTGATTGCCGGCTTTGTCGAAATGCTCTTCCATTTCTATGCAGAACTCAACTATGCCTACCTGGAGATCAACCCTTTTGTTGTTGCTGGCGAACACATTGTCCCACTTGACCTTGCCGCCAGAATTGACGATACCGCTGGATTTCTCAATGAGCAACAGTGGGGCGATCTCCACTTCCCCGCTCCCTTCGGGCGGGTGCTGACCCCCGAAGAACAGTATATCAAACAGCTTGATAGCGAGACCGGAGCCTCGCTCAAGCTGACGCTGCTCAACCCCAGGGGGCGTGTCTGGACAATGGTTGCCGGCGGAGGAGCCTCGGTGATCTATGCCGACACCGTGGCCGACCTGGGCCACAGTGACGAACTGGCCAACTATGGCGAGTATTCCGGTGATCCGAGCGAACAGTTTACCTACGAGTATGCAAAAACCATCCTCGACCTGATGACGCGAGAGAAAGACCCGCGTGGCAAAGTCCTGATTATCGGCGGGGGTATAGCCAACTTTACCAACGTGGCCAATACTTTCAAGGGCATTGTCCGTGCCCTCAAAGAGTATCAGCAGAAACTCCAGGAAAACGAAGTGAAAATCTATGTCCGGCGTGGCGGCCCCAACTTCCAGGAGGGACTCCGCATTATGCGCGATCTTGGTCAGACGCTCGGCGTGCCCATCGAAGTCTATGGCCCGGAAACCCATATCACCTCAATTGTCCCGATGGCCCTGGAAGCAGGAGTATAGAGCATATAAAGAGGGAAACATGAAGAAGAACATGAAGGAAAGGAGGAACCAGGATGCCAGAACGTCCGTGGTATACGCTGTTTGACGAGCAGACGCGAGCCATTGTCTATGGGCAGCAGATCGGGGCGGTCCAGCGGATGCTCGATTTTGACTATATCTGCAAACGCCCACAGCCCTCCGTGGCAGCAATGATTGTCCCCACAGCAAACAACAGCCTCCAGAAATTTTACTGGGGCACGTCGGAGGTGCTGCTACCCGTCTATTACAACCTGTCGGACGCGCTCGAACAGGCCCCAGATGCAGATGTCATTGTCAATTTTGCGTCGTTCCGTTCGGCCTACACATCCACAATGGAAGCAATGCAACATCCGCAAATTCGTACCATTGCCATTATTGCCGAGGGCATCCCCGAACGCCAGACCCGCATGCTCATTCGGGAGGCGGGCAAACGCAATGTCACGATCATTGGCCCCGCCACTGTCGGGGGGATCAAGCCGGGGTGCTTTAAGATTGGCAACACCGGAGGGATGCTTGATAACATTATTGCAGCAAAGCTCTACCGTCCCGGTAGCGTGGCGTTTGTCTCCAAGTCGGGCGGGCTTTCCAACGAGCTGAACAACATCATTTCGCGCAACTCCGATGGGGTATATGAGGGGGTGGCCATCGGGGGCGACCGCTACCCCGGCACCACCTTTCTTGACCACCTGCTGCGCTACGAAGCCGACCCCGCCGTTAAGATGATGGTCTTTCTGGGCGAGGTGGGGGGCACCGATGAATATGATGTCTGCCGTGCCCTGGTCGAAAAGCGCATCACCAAGCCGCTGATTGCCTGGTGTATTGGCACCTGCGCTCGTGTCTTCCCCTCCGAGGTGCAGTTCGGGCACGCGGGGGCCCTGGCCAGCGGCGTTTCTGAAACTGCCGAAGCCAAAAACCAGGCCCTCAGTGAGGCCGGCGCAATTGTTCCCGCCAGCTTCGAGGAGTTTGGAACCCTCATCAACCAGACCTACCGGAACCTGGTGGAACAGGGGATCGTTGTGGAAAAGCCGGAGCCGGAGCCGCCCAAAATCCCGATGGACTTCACCTGGGCACAGCGCATGGGGCTTATCCGCAAATCGTCCAACTTCATCAGCACTATTTCCGATGACCGCGGGGAAGAATTGCTCTACGCCGGTATGCCCATCTCCCAGGTGTTCGCCAAAGATATTGGCATAGGTGGAGTAATTAGCTTGCTCTGGTTTCGGCGGCTCCTGCCGAAATATGCCCGCGACCTCATTGAAATGGTAATTATGCTGATGGCAGACCGCGACCCGCAAGCATCGGGTGCAACCAATACCATCATTACGGCACGGTCGGGGAAAGATCTGGTCTCGTCGCTGGCTTCGGGCGTGCTGACAATTGGCCCACGGGTGGGTGGCGCAATTGATGGCGCGGCACAGATTTTCTCCTGGGCTTACGATACGGGCCTCAGCCCCCAGGAGTTTGTGCAGGAAATGCGCCGGCGCGGGCAGCTTATTATGGGTATCGGACACTGCACCTATTCTGTCGAAAACCCCGATATTCGCGTTTCCATCATCAAGAAGTATGCCCGCAAACACCTGCCGAGCACCGAACTGCTTGACTATGCTCTGGAAGTGGAAAAAATAACAATTCAGAAAAAGAGTAGCCTTATCCTCAACGCCGATGGGTGTATTGCTGTCGTCTTTGTGGACCTGCTGCGCTCAAGCGGAGCCTTTAGCCGCGAGGAAGCCGACGAGTATATCCAGATGGGGTGTTTGAACGGGTTGTTTGTGCTTGGGCGTAGCACCGATTTTATCGGGCGGTTCATTGAACTCAAACGGCTCAAGAGTGTCGCGTTTGTGTGCAAAACAAGCGAACAGGCCAGCGAATTGAGCCGGCTCATTGCCCGCAACTCCGACGGGGTGCAGGAGGGGGTGGTGCTTGGCGGCGACCGCTACCCCGATTGTACGCTGCTTGACCACCTGTTGCGCTACGAAGCCGACCCCACGATCAAAATGACGGTCCTGCTCGGCGATATGGAAGGCGTTGATGAGTATGAGGTGGGCGGGGCATTGCGGGGCCACCGCATTACCAAGCCGCTGGTGGCCTGGTGTACCCCCACAAACAAAACTGCTCCCGTCTCTGTCGAGGCCCAGGTAGGCTCTGCGAATACGCTGGAGGGGGGCAGTGGGGGAGGCAATGTTGCCGATACGAAAAACGATGCGCTCCGACGGGCAGGCGCGATTGTGCCGGAAAGCTACGAAACCCTGGGGCAGGCCATTCACCAGACCTACCGCCAGTTGATGGATCGCGGAGGCATTGCCAGGGAACTTGACCTCATACCGGAGCCTCCCCGCACCAACGGCAATGGGCACGAACTGCTCTATGCCGGTATGCCCATCTCCAAAATTTTCGAGCACGATATTGGCATTGGCGGGGTGCTTGGCTTGCTCTGGTTCAAACGGTTGTTGCCGCGCTACGCCCGCCACTTTATCGAAATGGTGCTCATGGTTATTGCCGACCACGGGCCCGCCGTCTCCGGCACCCACAATGCCATTGTTGCCGCCAGAGCCAACAAGGACCTCATCTCATCGCTGGTATCGGGAATGCTAACTATCGGGCCTCGCTTCGGTGGTGCAATTGACGGCGCGGCGCAAATCTTTTCCTGGGCCTATGATTCCGGCCTCAGTCCCCAGGAATTTGTGGATGAGATGAAACGCCGCAACCAGCTTATCATGGGCATAGGACACCGCATCAAGTCGGTGCACAACCCGGATTTGCGCGTCAGCATCGTCAAAGAATACGCAAAGAAACACTTCCCGCGCACCGACCTGCTTGACTATGCCCTGGAAGTCGAACAGATTACCACCCACAAGCGCAGTACGCTTATTCTCAATGTAGACGGATGCATTGCCGTTTCGTTCGTTGACCTGATGCGGACATGCGATGCCTTCACGCGGGAAGAGGCCGATGAGTACGTCAACATCGGTTGTCTGAATGGTCTCTTTGTGCTTGGGCGTAGTATGGGATTTATTGGCCACTTCATTGACCAGAAGCGGCTCAAACAGGGTCTCTATCGGCACCCGTGGGACGACATCGCCTATATGCTCCCCACGGAAGTCCAGGAGTTTGATTGAGAAGTTGTGTTGATTAGAAGGAGAACAGAATCATGACAAATCCGTACACGGTGCCAGAAGGTGGCGCACCAGTTACGATGGATGCGGACGGGCTGCATGTGCCCGATCAACCGATTATTCCGTTTGTTGAAGGGGATGGGACGGGGCCAGACATATGGCGGGCCAGTTCGCGGATGTTCGATGCGGCGGTTGAGCAGGCCTATGGCGGCCAGCGCAAAATTGCCTGGATGGAAGTATTGGCGGGCGAAAAGGCTTTCAACGCCACGGGCGAGTGGTTGCCCGATGCCACGGTTGAGGCATTCAGAACCTATCTTATCGGCATCAAAGGCCCGCTTACCACGCCGGTCGGCGGCGGCATCCGTAGCCTGAACGTTGCGCTGCGGCAGTTGCTCGATCTCTATGTCTGTTTGCGCCCGGTGCGCCACTTCACGGGCGTTCCCTCACCGGTGAAACGCCCGGACCTTGTAGATATGGTCGTTTTCCGCGAGAACACCGAAGACATCTACGCCGGTATTGAGTATCGCGGGGGAACGCCAGAGGCGCAAAAGGTGCTTGATTTTCTCCAGGCAACCTTTCCCAGTGATTTCGCCAAAGTTCGCTTTGGCACCGCGGAGAAAACCAGTGCATTCTTGCAGATGCTTGGCCCCGCCCACAAGGGGAGCGATGCGGTTGAGGTCGGTATCGGGTTCAAGCCGGTGAGCCGGATGGGCACGGAACGGTTGGTTGGCGCGGCCATCGAATATGCTCTCAAGCACGGGCGCAGGAGCGTGACGCTTGTCCATAAGGGCAACATTATGAAGTTTACTGAGGGCGCGTTCCGCGACTGGGGCTACGAACTGGCCGAGCGGGTCTATGGCGACAGGACCTATACCTGGGGCCAGTGGGAGCGCACGAAGAAAGCCCAGGGGGAGGCGCAGGCCAACGCCGAGCAAAAAGCTGCATTGGAAGCGGGGAAGATCCTTATCAAAGATGCCATCGCCGATATTGCCCTCCAGCAGGTGCTTACCCGCCCGGAAGATTTCGATGTCATCGCCACGCTAAACCTGAACGGCGACTATATGAGCGATGCGCTGGCGGCGCAGGTGGGCGGCATTGGCATTGCCCCCGGCGGCAATATCAACTATCTCACGGGCCACGCCATCTTTGAGGCAACCCACGGCACCGCTCCCAAATATGCCAACCTCGACCGCGTGAATCCATGCAGTGTGACGCTCAGCGGTGTGATGATGCTGAACCACCTGGGGTGGACTGAAGCTGCCGAACTCATTATCAGCAGCCTGGAGCGCACCTTTGGCAACAAAGTTGTCACCTACGACTTTGCCCGCCAGATGGAGGGGGCAACCGAGGTCAGTACCTCGGAGTTTGCCAATGCGGTCATTGCGAATATGAAGAAGTAGGGGGAGAGATAACGGGGGTCAGGGGATCAGGGAGCGCAGGCGGGGGCAGGCGGGCAGGACGGTTGCGCTCCCTGGGATTTCCCCGAAAAGGGAACCCCTTACTCATGAACAATTTCATCGTGTGAATCCCGCCAATGCTCCACACGATACGCATCCCGAAGCTGATCAATGCTGACAAGGTGGCCCGCCGCATCCTCCCAATACCAGTATTCCCACCCGTTGAAAGCCGTTTTGCCCTGAGCAAGTGCGGCTATCTGGTGGATAGAGCCGGACTGTCCCTGCCAACTGAGGTAGGCATCGGCTTTGACCGTGGCGACAATGCGGCGATCCTTTGAATAGAGAGCCTGGCCCACGCGGATATACTGCGCTTCGATAAGTTGCCCAAAAGGAACACGAGGGGCAGTTCGCTTCGAGGGAGTGAGCAACTCGGCATCGCTGAGGGGAGCATCAGAGATCTGCTCGATGCGAGTTCGGGCCAGCTCAATATAGTCTGCCTCCCGCTCGATGCCAATAAACCGCCGTCTGAGCTTGCGGGCAACCGCTCCGGTCGTGCCGGAGCCAGAGAAGGGATCGAGCACAATATCATCCGGGTTACTCGAAGCGAGAAGCACGCGATAGAGCAAGGCTTCGGGCTTCTGGGTCGAATGGGCTTTCTTCCCAACTATTTTGATGCGCTCTGCGCCGGTGCAGAGGGGAATATGCCAGACATTTTGCATCTGCTTGTCATCGTTGAGATGTTTCATCGCGTGGTAGTGGAAAGTATACGTCTTCTGCTCCACCGACTTCTTGGCCCAGATGAGCGTTTCCGTCGCATTTTGAAAGCGGGTTCCGCGAAAATTGGGCATCGGGTTTGTCTTATGCCAGATGACATCATTGAGAACCCAGTATCCCAGGTCCAGCATAGCCGTGCCAACGCGAAAGATATTGTGGTAGGTACCAATAACCCAGATGGTGCCATCATCTTTCAACACGCGACGGCACTCGCGCAACCAGCTTCGGGTAAAGGTGTCGTATTCGGCAGCATCGGCAAACTGATCCCAGGCATCGTCCACGCCATCCACAATGGTCTGGTTTGGGCGCAAGAGTTCATTGCGAAGCTGGAGGTAGTAGGGGGGATCGGCAAAAATAAGATCCACAGATCTGGATGGGAATGTTTGCATCACCTCAATGCAATCGCCGTGGAGTATCTCGTTGATGGGCAGATGATGCTTCTCGTGTTTGTTTTCTGGCATTGTGCGGCTCATTCTCGTGTTACGAAATAAGCCGGATCATCGGCACCTCGTCGCAGCAGTCCCGTTTGGAGCAGTTGTCGCAATCTTGCCAGATCTTGTGGTTCAGGTGGGTTTTGGGGACTTCGCGGAACCCCAGACGGCTAAAGAAACCGGGCCGGAGTGTGAGGGTGCAGATCGTGTCAATGCCCAGATCGCGGCACTCCTGCACCAGCGACTCGACCAACCGCCGGCCCAGTGAGCGTCCGTGAAAGTCCGGGTGGACCGCCATACTCATAATCTCCGCCAGATTATGCCAGATAATTTTGAGAGCAGCCCCCCCGACAACTTCCCCCCCCGCTTCGACAACGTGAAACTCGCGGATGCGATTGTAGAGGTAGTCAAGCGGGCGCGGGAGCATATCGCCTCGTGCAGCATAGAAGTTGATCATCTCGTAGAGCCGCGGTGCATCACCCACGCGGCCCCGGCGGATGCTGGCGGGGGCATCGGGCGCAACGCGCAGGCGCGGCAGTTCGACCGGCGGGTAATAGAGCGACTGAGCCAGATTGTCCATGTTTTCTTCTTTTTCCTCCTCCCATAGAAAACGAAAACGGCTTCTTCATCGTAATCGTTCAGGGCCCCCCACCGGTCCTCCCCCCAGTGGGGGGAGGGATTGGGAGGGACCGCGCCCGCATCGGGGCAAGCGAGATGCTTGCGCTCGCTGGGATTGGGGGTTTGCCCGAAGAACCCAGTGAACGCTTACTCTTCATCAGATTGTGAGGTATACAACGAACAGGCTGTCCGTTTGTTACTGGCCGTCACTCGTTGCCTGCCAATCGCGCTTTCCAGCGGGCCACCTGCTCGGCAACCCGCCGTGGGGCCGTGCCCCCTTCGCTCTCCTTGTGTGCCACGCTCTTCTCCATTGCAAACAGATCAAAGATAGTTGCGTCGAGGTCTGGCTGTACAGCTTGATACTCCGCCAGCGGAAGATCGCGCAGGGTGACGCGCTGTTCAAGCGACCGCCGGACAACCTGCCCCACGCGGCGATGGGCCTCGCGGAAGGGCACGCCCCGCCGTACCAGTTCATCAGCCAGATCGGTCGCAAGCATGGCATCGTCAAGGGCTGTGGCCATCCGTTCGGGGAAAACGCGCATCGTGGCGAGGGCCGCCGCCGCCACGCGCAACCCCAGATCAAGCGTGTCAAGGCTATCGAAAAGCGGCTCTTTGTCCTCCTGCATATCCTTGTTGTAGGCCAGGGGTAGCCCTTTGAGTGTAGTCAGCAGTGCAACCAGGTTCCCCGTGAGCCGCCCACTTTTGCCCCGCAGCAACTCCATGCTATCGGGATTTTTCTTCTGCGGCATCAGGCTAGAGCCGGTGCTATATGCATCGGAAAGTTCAACAAAGCTATACTCTGTGCTGCTGTAGAGGATGACATCCTCGGCAAGGCGGCTCAGGTGAACACCGACAAGCGCACAGCAAAAGAGCAGTTCGGCGACAAAATCGCGGTCCGAAACTGCGTCGAGCGAGTTGGTGGCGAGGGTGTCGAAGCCGGGTAGTGCGTCGAGTAGCTCCCCGCGGTCCACCCCCAGGCTGTTCCCCGCAAGGGCCCCCGCCCCCAGGGGGAGCAAAGCAATGCGGTTGTCGGCATCATTCAGCCGGGCGCGGTCCCGCTCGAACATTTCGATGTAGGCCAGGCACCAGTGGCCAAAGGTGATGGGCTGGGCCCGCTGGAGGTGGGTGTAGCCGGGCATCAGCGTTGCCGTGTGCTGCTCTGCCTGCCCAACAAGGGCCGCTTGCAAGTGGGCCAGGCGAGCATCCAGCATCACCACAGCTTCGCGGCAGAAGAGGCGCAGGTCGGTTGCCACCTGGTCATTGCGGGAGCGGCCCGTGTGCAGCTTGCCCGCCACCGGCCCCACCAGTTCCCCCAGACGACGCTCCACCGCCGTATGAACATCTTCATCGCCCGGCTGCGAGGCAAACTTCCCTTCGGCAAATTCGCGGCCCACGGCTTCAAGTCCCGCTACCAGCGTCTTGTGTTCATCCTGGCTCAGCAGGCCGGCCCGCGCCAGTCCTCCCACCCACGCAATACTGCCACGGATGTCGCAATCGGCCAGGCGGCAATCGAAGCGGAAACTATCGTTGAAATGGCTCATATCGGCGGCGGTGGGCGTGGCAAAGCGTCCACCCCAGAGTTTTGCTCTCTCTTCGCTCACAGGCTACCTCGTTAGATTGATGCTCCTGTCCCATCCTGACGGCGGGGGACTACGTTCGGTAGTCAGCATTGATGCGGATGTATTCCTGGGTGAAGTCGCACGTCCAGACCGTTGCTTCGCCCTCCCCTATGTTGAGATGAGCCACGACATCCACATCCGGAGCCTCAAGCATCTCGCTGAGGATTTGCTCATCGAACGGGAGCGGCACCCCTTCGGCAAAGACGTTGATCCCACACAACTGCAAGGTAAGGTGTTCGGGCACAAGGTCCACCCCGCTGTAACCTAGCGCACAGACGATGCGCCCCCAGTTGGGGTCGGCTCCGGCAAAGGCCGTTTTTACAAGCGGAGAACGGGCTATTGTCATGGCGGCGCGATGGGCCTGTTCGCGGCTCGTTGCGCCCAATACGGTGATGGTGATGAGTTTTGTTGCGCCCTCGCCATCGCGGGCAACCTCTCGCGCCAGGTGCTGGCAGACATGGAGCAGGCCCGCCAGGAATGTTTGCCCGTCCGGGGTTTCCAGGTTCGTGATGGGGGGATTTTTGGACTGCCCGTTGGCCAGCGCAAGGATGGTATCGTTGGTGCTGGTGTCGCCATCCACGCTGATAGCGTTGAAGGAGCGGTCTGTCGCGTACTCCAGAGCTGCATTGAGCGTGTGCGGGGCAATGGCGACATCACTGGTGACAACTGCCAGCATCGTTGCCATATCGGGGTGGATCATACCCGCTCCCTTCGCCATTCCCCCGATAGTACCGGTCTGCCCCTCGGCAAGCATCACCTGAACAGCGCACTGCTTCGGGCGGGTGTCGGTAGTCATGATGGCGCGGGCGGCGGCGGGGCCATTGCCCGCATCCAGTCCGCGCACCGCGTCGCCTATCCCCCGTGCTATCTTCTCAACCGGGAGTGGCATCCCGATAACGCCGGTTGACATCACCAGCGTGCTGGTTTCGGGAAGGTGCAGAGCCGCTTCGGTAGCCTGAGCCGTCTTGCCAGCAGCAACAACCCCTTCGGGGCCCGTGCAGGCATTGGCACTGCCGCTGTTGATGAGCACCACGCGGAGTGTTTCGGTGTTGCGGGAGAGCACCGCCTGATCATAGAGGATGTGGGCCGACTTGACCAGGTTTCGGGTAAACAGGGCCGCGGCAACACAGGGGGTATCGCTTACGAGCAGGGCGAGATCATCACGCCCGGTGTATTTGATGCCGCACGCGGCCACGCCGGCCCGCCATCCGGGGGGGGTTGTCGCGTGGCCATCTTCAAGCACAAGGAGCGTCATAGGGCTTGTATCCCTTCACCCCTGGGGGTTTTCAATTTGCACGTCGTCTATATTTCCCCAGATCATCGACTCTTGCATCCCGACGAGCGCAAGGTGGGCCGTGTCATTGTATCTGCCCAGTTTCCAGCGTTTTTCCTCTCGGTAGAGGTATTCTTTCCAGTGGGTCAGCGAGGTGTTGTGGGGGTAAAATTCCAACCGCACGGGGAGGCGGGTATGGATATTGAGAAAATAGGCAAACGAGCTATCAATAACTCCGCCGTGGCAGACAACAACAATGGTCCGTCCCTCGTGTCGGCGGATGATGCGATTGAGAGCCGTCATCACCCGCAGGACAAATTGCCCCCAGTTTTCCGCGCCGGGAGCTATCGCCCGGAAGGGGTCAATCTCAAAATCGGGCACCCCGAACTCGGCCCATGCCTCCGCGTGGGTCATCCCGTCGGCTTCGCCAACGCGGATCTCCTGCACCTCATCATCCAGAACAACGGGTAGCCCCAGAGCCGGGGCGATAATTTCGGCTGTCTGGCGAGCGCGGGGGAGTGTGCTGGAAACAAGCACATCGGCGGCGATCTCTCCTGTTGCCAGCCGATCGTGCAGGCTATGGGCCTGGGCAATTCCCCGCTCGGTCAGGCCGCGGTCCCCCTTCATTCCCCCGATAATTGGCTCAACATTGACCACAGCTTCGCCGTGGCGAATAAGATACAGGTCTGTTGTCATGGCTACCCTCCCTATGGTATCAGGAGCTATTCCTTATTTAACAACGATTGAACCCTGGTTGAGAGGCCAAAGAGTCGGATAAATCCCTCTGCGTCTTTCTGGTTGTATACCTGGTCTTCGCCAAAGGTGGCGAGATCTTCGCGGTAGAGCGAATAGGGCGAACGACGGCCAACGATAACGACATTGCCTTTGAAAAGTTTGATCCGGACCTCTCCCGTCACGCGGGTCTGGATGGAACGGACAAAGCTATCGTAGTGCTGGCGCAACGGGGTAAACCAGCGGCCATTGTAGACGAGGTCAGCATAGTCGAGGGCGATACGGTCTCTGGCTCCCATTGTTTCGTGGTCAAGGACGATAGTTTCCAGGTCGCGGTGGGCAAGGAAGAGGATGGTCCCGCCAGGCGTTTCATACACCCCGCGGCTCTTCATTCCTACCAGACGGCTCTCAACAAGATCTATCCGTCCGATGCCATGTCGTCCTCCCAGGCTATTTAGCCGTTCGAGCATTGCAACCAACCCCAAACGCTCGCCATTCAGCGTGGTAGGAACGCCGGACTCAAAACCGAGGACAAGATATTCTGGCTGGTCGGGCGTGGCTTCGAGCGGTGCGCTTATCTGGTGCATGCTTTCCTCTGGCTCATTCCAGGGGTCCTCAAGCGGGCCGCCTTCATGACTGAGGTGCCACAAGTTTCCATCGCGGCTGTAGATTTTTTTCGAGGTGACGCGCACGGGGATATTGTGTGCGGCGGCATAGTCGAGCGCATCCTCGCGGCTGCGGATGTCCCACTCGCGCCAGGGAGCGATAATCGTGAGGTTGGGGTTGAGAGCCATATAGCTCAGCTCAAAGCGGACCTGGTCATTGCCCTTACCGGTCGCGCCGTGGGCCACGGCATCGGCCCCTTCCTGTTCGGCAATCTCAACCTGGTGTCTGGCGATGAGGGGACGGGCAAACGAGGTTCCCAGGAGATACTTTCGCTCGTAGACTGCGCCGGCCTGGATGACCGGCAGGATATAGTCGCGGATAAACTCTTCGCGCAGGTCGCGGACAATCAGCTTGCTGGCCCCGGTCTGGCGGGCTTTTTCATCCAACCCGTCCAGTTCTTCTCCCT
The DNA here is from genome assembly GCA_034436975.1 of Chloroflexaceae bacterium. Lineage (GTDB taxonomy): Bacteria > Chloroflexota > Chloroflexia > Chloroflexales > Chloroflexaceae > JAAUSY01. The sequence goes on along the minus strand of DAOTUE010000208.1, from coordinate 42,847 downwards.
GTCCGACATTGGCACTGAAACAGATAACCTCGCAGCCGTAGGTTTCACGTAGCCACGGCACAATAACAGACGTATCCAACCCACCGGAATAGGCCAGCACGACTTTGCGGACGGTTCGTTCTTTTTCCGATTGATCAAATTGATGATGCATTGCTCTTCATTCTTCCTTGCAGCGTGCTCCAGGCGATGTGAGTGTAGCACAGAAGCCTTGCAACGTCAATAATAGCACAGATAAAAACGACTTGAATGCAATAAGGACCGGCGCACTGCGCCAGTCCTTTTGCGTGATCGTGATGATGATATTGATAATATTGATTGGTGGAGCTGATGGGACTCGAACCCATGACCCTCACACTGCCAGCGTGATGCTCTCCCAGCTGAGCTACAGCCCCTCACTAAACGAGGTTTTCCCTGGTGGAGCGAAGGGGATTCGAACCCCTGGCCTCGACAGTGCGATTGTCGCGCTCTCCCAACTGAGCTACCGCCCCCACTGGAACGCAGTGTATCACAAGTAGGGAGCAGTGTCAACTAGCAGAGCTGAGATCAGGACACAAATCTTGAATACCAACCAATGAGCAGTCCGTATTCTCCATTGCAGTGTGCCTTTCTGTGTCTTTACGCTCGTTGCCAAATATCCCTTTCGCAAGCGATATGCAGAATTGTGTCCTGATCTCAGGGACTGGTATCAACCAGAGCACCAGCATCTGGTATAATGAGAGAGAGTGGGAGATGGAGCCTGACCAGAGAACAGAAACAGGGACACCATGCCAACGATAGAGGATTTCAAATACAGCCTTTCTTCAGCTTTCGGCGAGCCACAGTGCACTGTGCTGGCGCAGACAATACACCTGGCCTACTCCGACCTGGTGAAAACCAGCGATTTTAGTGAACTGAAAGAGATTGTCCGAGAGATTGCGATAGCGCAGAGGAAGAATGAGCAGGAACTGGGCCTGCTCAGCAAGGAAGTCCGTGCGCTGACGGATCGGGTGAACGACCTGACGCAGGAAGTACGAGAGCTAACCCGTAGTATGCGCGAGATGCAAGGAGAAATCGGCGGTATCTCAAAAACCCTGGGGTATTCGCTCGAAAACGAAGCCTACCGCATGCTCCCGGCCTTTCTCGAAAAGCACTACAACATTACGCTCACCCGCCGCCTGATACGAACGGAAATCGGCGGGCGCGAAATCAATCTCTTTGCCGAAGGGGAGCGAGAAGGACACCCCATAATACTTGTTGGCGAAGCCCGAAACCGCCTCGACGAGCGGCGCAAAAAACAGAGCAAGAGTGTGTTTGCCGACCTGGAAGAGCGGGTCGCGGGGGTTGTGGACGAAAGGAACCTTGACCCCCGGACCGTGGTGCGCGTACTTATCACCCACTATGCCCGCCCCGGCGTGGTCGAAGAGGCCCGCAACCGCAACATTATCATTGTCCAGAGCTTCGAGTGGTAGCAGGAGTAGCAAAGAAAGAAAAAGAAGAAGAGAGAGAGTCATAGCATGATGCGAGTGTTGATCACGGGTATCAATGGATTTGTCGGGGGGCACCTGGCCGAATACCTGCTCCAGGCAGGAGAATACGAAATCTGGGGCGTGGCCCTGGAAGAGACGCTCCGGCTGTCCCACCTGCGCGACCAGGTCCAGGTATTACAGGTTGATTTGAGCAACAGGGAGCAGACAGTAGCTGCTATTGGCCAGGTCCGTCCCCAGGTTATCTTCCACCTTGCTGGGCAGGCCTTCGTCCCCGAATCATTCCAGGACCCGGCGGGAACGCTCTCCACCAACATCATGGCCCAGTTGCATATATTGCTGGCTCTCCAGGAGCATACTATCCCCGCACGGGTGCTTGTGGTTGGCTCGTATGAAGAATATGGCCACATTACCCCGGACGATTTGCCGATAGATGAAAATACCCCGCTACGCCCGGCCAGTCCCTACGGCGTGAGCAAGATAGCCCAGGATATGCTGGCCCTGCAATACCACATCAGCCACAGGCTCGATGTGGTGCGCGTGCGCCCCTTCAACCACATCGGGCCGCGCCAGAACAACCGCTTTGTCGCTTCATCCTTCGCCCGACAAATTGCTATGATTGAGCAAGGCAGGCAACCACCAGTTCTCTCCGTGGGCAACCTCAGTGCGCAACGCGATTTTACCGACGTGCGCGACATGGTCCGTGCCTATGCGCTGGCTGTTGAACATGGCGAATCGGGGCAGGTATACAATATCGGGTCGGGGCAGGCGGTCTCCATTCAACACCTGCTCGACACGCTGCTTGGGGCAAGCAAGCAACCAATTGAGGTCCGGCAAGACCCGCAGCGGATGCGACCGGTTGATATGCCCGTGGTAGTGTGCGATGCGAGCCGCTTTCGGGCCCACACCGGCTGGCAACCGCAGATTGCATTTGCTCAGACCTTACGCGATATTCTTGACGAATGGCGCACCCGCGCCGCAATAGAGCAATAGAATTGTAGAATTAAGATTTAGAGGAGTGAGAAACGGTGAAAGGTGTTATTCTCGTTGGTGGACTGGGGACCCGGCTGCGTCCCCTGACCTGCAACGTTCCCAAACCCATGATCCCGCTGGTAAATCGTCCCTTCATTGAGCATATGCTCATCAACCTGCGAAACCAGGGAATTGATGAGGTTATTCTGGCCGTGCAGTATCTTTCCGAGCGGTTTCGGGAATACCTGGGCGATGGTTCGCGACTTGATATGAAGCTCCATATTGTCGAAGAGCCGGAAGCCCGCGGGACGGCAGGAGCCGTAAAAAACGTTGAACATATGCTTGATGGCACAACGTTTGTCTTTAATGGCGACGTGTTGACCGACCTCGACCTGCAAGCAATGCTGGCCTTTCACCGCGAAAAGGGGAGCAAGACGACAATCTCGCTGACCCCTGTCGAAGACCCAACCCAGTTCGGACTGGTGGAAACAGAGCGCGATGGGCAGGTTATGCGCTTTCTCGAAAAGCCCCGCCCGGAGGACATCAGGACAAATATGATCAATGCCGGAACGTATATTATTGAGCCGGATGTGTTTCGCTACGTTCCCCCCGAACAACATTATATGTTTGAGCGGGGGCTGTTCCCAGTGTTGCTGCAAACCGGCGACCCCCTCTTTGGCTACCCTTCGCGGGCCTACTGGACAGACATTGGCAAGCCACAGAATTATCTCGATGTCAACCACGATATTCTCAGCGGGCGCGTGCAATGTGCCATGCCAGGGAAAGAAATCGGCAACCGTATATGGGCTGAGGGCGAAACAGACATTCACGAGAGTGTGCAGATTATTGCGCCGGTCGTATTCGGGCCGGGCGTGCGTGTGGCTCGCGGGGCCCGCATCTTTGGCCCGGCCGTCATCGGAGCCGGTTGTACTATTGCGCCCGATGCCTACCTGGAGAATGTCGTTCTCTGGGAAGAAAACATCATTGAGGAAGGGGCAACCCTCCGTTCGTGTGTCATCGGGCGCGGCAACCGCATTGGCGCACACACGAGCATCAGTGGCGGGGCCATTGTCGGCGATGATTGCACCGTGGGGAAAGAAAACCGCCTGGACCACGGCATACGAATATGGCCCGGCACCTCGCTCAAAGACCAGGCGATCTCTTTTTAACCTACTCTTTTTAACCCATATCTCGGCAACAAAGCCAGGCAGAAATGCCGAACAGAACTGCCGAAAGGCTGAGGAGCATTCTATGGAAAAGGAACATCGTGAACCAAAAGGTGAGCCAAAAACAAGAGTGGAGCGTATTCTCGAATACACCCGCTACCTTGTCTACCAGGAAGAAATTTCCAGGGCAAAAGAGGTGATGGAACGTCTTCTCCAGGACGATACCACGTATGAGCTACGCGGCTATATCCTGGCCATGCGTGAAGATGAGCGCGAGCAGCTTATTGGCTTGATCAAGGGGGAAATCGAGCGGGCCAGAAAAGCCCTGGAGGACGAAAAGCTGGAACAGACGTTTTCGCAAAGCAAGCCAGATCAGGAACCAGAGGAATCACCAGAATGAACGGTATCCTGATATTGCCAATAGCAAGAGGGCAGGAAACGCGATGGCAACCATAACGCTCATTGGGCTTGGCCCCGGCGACCCCGAGACGCTCACCCGTGCGGCCTGTAACCGGCTTGGGCAGGCATTGCAGGTTTTCACCCCCACGCCCGGCCACCCCGCCCTGGCGCATCTTCCGCAGCATCGCATCTCCTCACTTCCTCCCCACGACCTGCCCGCTGCTGCATCGTTCCTACAGGAGCGGACCACTACCACTGTTGATGAGACTGTCTCCTGTGCATTGCCCGGCCACCCGTGCGACCATCCGCTCACCTCGCTCCTGCGCCATCGTTCTCTCAGTCTGGAGATTGTAGCGGGGCTGAGTGTGTTCGAGTGTTTTCGCACCGCACTTGCAACCAGTGGCCACGCTATGACCACCGACATCCAGACGATAGAGGCCACTGCCCTGCTCCCCGCACCCCTGGATGGTCCGGGGGCAGAGCGTGTTACCAGGAGGGAGGACCGGGCCTGGTGCGAAATCCAGGAGGTGGGGGAATACGCCCCCCCACTCACGCCCTTCCCGCTCACGTCCACACGGCCCACCCTCATTGTGCTCCCCACTGCCGGGGGGAGTGAGCAAGAACTATCTTGTTCACGGATGCTTTCCACCATCCGTGAAACACTCCTGCTGCGCTATCCCCCCACACACCCGCTCCGCATTGTGCAGCTTGATGCCACAGGAACAGGCCAGCATATGGAGACGATACCGCTTGCCACGTTGAGCGACCCTGCCCACGCTGCCGAGCGCGAAGCTGGCTCGCTCCTGCCCCACACGGCGATCTTTCTCGAACCGCTGGAGCCACGTGCAGACCGGCGCAGTTTCGAGGGGTTGCAGTGGGTTGTATCGCGCTTGCTTGGCCCCAATGGCTGCCCCTGGGACCGCAAGCAAACGTTTCAATCGTTGCGGGCCGGCTTGCTCGAAGAGACCTACGAGGTGCTCGAAGCTCTCGACCTGCGCGACATGGCGATGCTGGCCGAGGAACTGGGTGATGTGCTGCTCCAGGTTGTGCTCCATAGCGAGATGGGCCGCCAGGCCCGCCTCTTTTGCATAGAGGACGTGCTAGAACACCTCACCAGCAAGCTCATTCGCCGCCATCCGCACGTTTTCGCCACGCTCGCGGTAGAGGGCAGCGACGAGGTGCTGGCAAACTGGGAGCACATTAAAGCCAACGAATTGCAGGAAAAGGGACGCTCCCGCGCCAGCATCCTCGATGGCATTCCCGCTGGCCTGCCAGCCCTCGCCACAGCCCAGAAAATCGTATCCAGAGCGGCCCGAGCATCTTTCGACTGGGGATCGATTCGGGAGGTGTGGGCAAAACTTGATGAGGAACTGCGCGAACTGGCCGAAGCCTGGCAGGAATATGAGCAGGACAACACAGACGCTCGCCACGCTCACGTTGCCGAAGAACTGGGCGATGTCCTCTTTATGCTGGTGGTGCTGGCCCGCTGGTTTGGCGTGGAGGCAGAGCCGGCCCTGCGCGAAGCCAACAACAAGTTTCGCTTCCGCTTCACCTACATTGAGCAGGTCGCACGGGAGCAGGGGCGCAGCATCTCCGAGATGTCGCTAGAGGAAAGCCTGGCCCTCTGGCGCGAAGCCAAGCAGATACAACGGCAACCATAGAGCCACATCTGGTCGGACCAGATCCGGATAGATAATTTCACCACAAAGGCACGGAGTACACAAAGGATGCCTCTTTTACAAAGCATTCCTGCCCTTTGTACCTTTGTGGTTTTTTGGTGTGTTCAGCGGGAGATAGTCTCAGACCCGTTCGCCCGACAATTCTTCCGCCGGCTGGCGCACCCCCACGCCCATCTTCCAGAACAACACCACCCCGATAAGCGTTGTCGGCAACATCACAATGGCGTGGAGCAACACCCCATAGCTAAAAGCAACCGTTTCCCCCACCCCGAATAGCCCCAGGACAAGCACACAGATGTATTGAAAAATGCCAATGTTGCCCGGCACGGCCGGCAGCGATATACCCACTTGCAACGCAACTAGAATGAGCAGACCCGCCACAAGCGGACGTTCGAGGGAAATACCCAGGGCCAGGAACGTCAGTACATTGTTAAGAACAGCGGTAAACCAGATAAACGCCGACCAGCCAATCAGCCGGAAGCGGTCCTCTCGACGCTGCAAAATATCCAGGCTCGACAACCCCGACTGCGCCCGGCTCTGGATGGCCTCCTGGATATGCGACGGCAACCAAGTTGTTATTGCCCCCACAATCTTGAAAAACCAGTCGCGGCGGTAGAGCAGGACAATGGTAAACACCAGCGCAACGAAGGTGATAGCCGACAACACAAAAAGCGAATCGCTGACCCAGGTGGGGAGCGGGATAAGGATGACCAGCAGAAAAAACAGCAGGAGATAGGAGATCATATCCAGCAGTTTTTCGAGTACCACAGTGCCAAGCGCAAAGACACGCCCCGGCCCCATCCCCCCCACAACATAGGCCCGTGTAAAATCACCGGCCCTGGCAGGAACAACCTTGTTCAACATTTGCCCCACCAGGTGCAGGCTAAGAATCGTCCGGAGGGGGATGGCCCGCCCCCCCACACCAAGCAGCGTTTGCCAACGTACCCCTTTTGCAATGGTATTGATGGCCACGTTCACCAGCGTCAACCCGACAAACAGAAAGTTTGCCCCGGACAGCGTCTCCCACACCCCCCGAAAATCTACATTTCGCAGGGCGAGATAGAGAAACACTCCGCTCAACACAATCCCCCCCCCTACCCGCACCGGACGCGAAGCAGCCATCGCTCTCAGCTGTTTTTTGATGTGTTTCATGCTCCCCAGACTTTCGAGTGCTTTTCCATATTCTGGCCCCCTATTGTACCCCAGATCGTGTCTGAGGGAGAATGTGGTACAATACAACTCCCATCTTCAAGTATGCATGGTATGTCAGTGTGTCCTATGTCTCCCCTGGTGAATGAAGGAGAACAGAATGTACAGGTACCGGTCTATCCCTGACGAAAACGGTTTTTTCGGTGTTCTTGCTGCGCCATTTGTCGCGCTATTTATTGTGCTGTTGTCTGCCTTGCTCCTGACCGCCTGTAACAATGGTAGTCCGGAGATCCCGACGGTTTCGCCCCCCCCCAACCCCTCGCCCGCTCGTTCTCCAACCGACGCACCCCCCACAGCGGCAGAAGGCAGCACCGACCCCTATACAACCGTGTATGGCGAACGGTTGCCCGACGATGCGGCCCCCTACGACCAGCAAATCTACAAAGTGGCCTGCGACATCTCGCGCAACCAGATAACCTTTGACTTTGCGGTCTCTGTCTACCAGCGTATTTGTCTGGAAGAGGGCAAACTCAATGACCTCTTCCAGGATCAGCTTGTCACGTTTGACAAAGATTTCAACGTTATCCCGGCCTCCGCTGAATCGTGGGAGATGTCGGACGATGGGTTGACCTGGACGTTTCATATCAAGCCGGGGTTGATGTGGTCCGATGGAACGCCCCTCACGGCGTATGACTGGGAGGCGACCTACCGGATGATAGCCAGCCCGGAGCATGCGTGGGACTTTGCCTGGTTCTATTCGGGCATCCTGGAAAACTGGACCGAGGTGCAGAATGGCGAACTCCCCCCCGACACGCCTGGCGTTCGCGCCATAGACGACCTGACCCTGGCCTTTACTACCAAAACCCCGCAACCCGCCTTTCCTTCGATGATGCAGAACTCCTACGTGTTGCAGAAGCGGGCCCTGGAAACCCACGGACCGGACTACAACAGCCGCGTTGAAACATCGGTGTCGAGCGGGCCCTTCCTGCTCAAGGAGTATCAACCACTTGTCCGTATTGAACTTGTGGCCAATCCGCACTACCGCGGCTACCGCAAGCCGAAACTCAAGCGGCTCATTGGCGAATACCGCGACATGAGCACTGCGTTTTTCGCATTCCAGCACCACGAAATTGACTACCTGAGCAACCTGTTTCTCCATCAGGAAGACTACCAGGTGATAGAGGAAACTCCGTTGCTCAAGGAAAACTATTTCTCTCACTATGGGGAGTTTCGTACCGACTATTTCTTTTTCGACACCAACCGCGCCCCCTTCAATAATCGTACTGTTCGCAAAGCGTTTGCCCACGCGCTTGACCGCGAGCGGATTGTGCAGGAGGTGTTCGGCCCGATGAAAGCTATTCCTGCCTACAGTATGCTGATGCCCGGCTTCCCCGGTGCCGACACCGAGGGCCGCCTCCGCCCCTACCAGGAGTATGATTGCCCGAAGGCGCGGGAGGCTCTTGCTGCCGCGGGCTACCCCGATGGGCAGGGGTTCCCGCCGCTGGAGCTGTTCCACCGCAACGAGCCAGCCACGTTGCAGGCTGTCTACCGCGCTGCAAGCGATTCCATTTCCGAATGTTTGAATATCCCCATTCGTGTTTCGACCAAAGACTACAAGGTATTTATGGACTGGCTCACGGCAGAGCCAACAAAACTCCAGTTTGGCATTGTTTCCTATGGCATGGACTACATAGACCCCTCAAACTTGTTGGGGGTGTGGGCTTCGGCGGGTCGCCACTCCTGGCGCAACGAGGAGTATGATCGGCTGGTGCACGAGGCCAGCAGCCTCACCGGAGACCCGCAACGCCGCATTGAGCTGTTTCAGGAAGCCGAACGCATCCTTGTTGAGGATGTCGGGGGCGTGTTCCTCACTCATCGGCTCGCGGGAGACCTGATACAACCCTACCTGGCTGGTAGTGGTTTTCGCAAGCCGGACGCGCAGGGGAGGGCCGGCTGGCACTGGGGCAACGACTGGGCCATCGGGGAAACCTATATCTCGCAAGAGGTGGAAAACTACCGAACCTATCGGCAGAAAATTCGCTGACCGAAATGGGAAATGGGTAAGCGTTCACTGTGTTCGGACAATCCCTGGGATCGCAAGCGTCTCGCCTGCCCCGATGCGGGTGCGCCTCCCCCCTCCCAAGTCCTCCCTCCACCGTGGGGAGTCCAGGTGGGGGGAGGAACGATTACCCCCGGCCCCATTCCATTGGGAACAGGGAGCATGCCGGCGGCGGGAGTGAGGGCAGAAACAAGTGGGGGACCTACGGGAGGTAGATACGCCCGGTGCGGACCTTCCACATGTAATACTTCTCAAACATCAGCTTCGACCAGTGCCACCAGGGCCCCACCCCCACAAACGCCTGTTTGCGCGGGGGGAAGACGCGGTCGGAGATGAGCGCAATAGCACGGTCGCCCCCATCCATCATGCAGAGGAGCCGAATGTCGGCAAAGGGAAGTTCCACGGGGGGCTTGCCAAGAATATCGGCCTCAATGTTTTGTGCCGCAACCTTGCCCATAATGTCCGACATATAGCCTGTCTTGGGCACGCCACAGGGGACGGGGGTTTCTTCAGGTTGTTTCACGGCAACGGCAACGCCAGCAGCGTAGATGTTGGGGTAGGTGGTGTGCTGGTAGCGATCATTGACGGGGATGAAGCCTCGCTCGTTGCCCACGCCTGGCGAGTTGAAGATAACGTCTCGTCCCTTGAAGGGAGCCAGATAGAGCGCATAGTTGAAGGGAAAGGTCCGCCCATCGTTCAGGTGGACGGCATCCGGGGTAATCTTTTCGGTGACGGCATTTGTCACCCATTCGATGTTGAGTTTTTTGAATTGCCCTTCCAGCACCTCTTTGACATTGCCAACGCCGCCCATCCCCAGGTGCCCCAGGAATGGCTCGGAGGTGATGAAGGTGACGGGGGCTTTGTGGCGCAACCCCTCTTTGCGGAGCGCATACTCCAGGTTTAGCACCATCTCATAGCCCAGGCCATAGCACCCCGTGCCCTGAGCGGCCCCCACCACGATGGGGCCAGGGTTTTTCATCAGTTCGCGCCAGCTTCGCTGGGCATTGCTGGCCCAGGGCACCGAACACACATACTGGGTGTGGCCAGCATAGGGTCCCATGCCAGGCACTGCGTCCCAGTCAGGGTCGGCCCCTGTGGCAATCACTAGATAATCATAGTCGAACGTGGACATAGCGGTAATGACTTGCTTCTTTTCGGGGTCAATCCGTTCGGCATGCTCATGGACGAACGTAATGCCTCGCGGCTCCAACGCGGTCCTCAGGTCGAAAGAAATACGCTTGGGACGGCACCAGCCGGGCACCACCCAGATGAGCGACGGGAGAAAAACGAAGTTGTCCTCCGGAGCCACCACCACAACCTCGGCTTTGTCCTTGAGCGTATGGTGCAGCTCAAACGCTGCGTGGAGACCAGCAAAGTTTCCTCCCAGGATAACGACTTTGGGTTTCATCATCTTCCAATCTACTCCTCATATCCTAATATCATATTTCCCATTTGCCTCCGGTGTCTCCGTGGGCATTATGGTACAGGGGTAGGTTTCCTGAAAGAGAAAGAAAGAAAGCCCCATAACGCTACTTGTGTCCCCCTCTTGTTTTAGACATAAGCATTGTTCACTGTACCAAAATAATGGGAGAGAATCATTGTCTTATTATACACCACATACGTGACACTCCACACGCGCTCAAGCGTGGCGGCTTCTTGCGTGCGCTCCCCGCGGGAGTGTAATCATTCACGGTATTTGGGCAATCCCTGATTCCTGGGTACGCAAGCGTCTCGCTTGCCCCGATGCGGACGCGCCCCCCCTCCCAACCCCTCCCCCCGCTGGGGAGGAGGACAGGTGGGGGGGCCTGAACGATTACGCGGGAGTTGGTCAGGAAAGCATCTCTTCTCCCCCCCCTCTGAGAAAACAAAAAGAGCTGAGAAGAATATCCTGGTATCAAGCGAGAAACCCTGTTAGAGATTATCGAAACCAGTCCACGTTTTTGTTGTCACGCTTGCGGCTTTAAGGTATACTGAACGCAAAAGAGAAAAATTGTCCCTTACAATACGATGCGAAAGTGACCCTTTCGTATTCCCAAAAAAAAGGATTTGACCAGTATGGGAGTAGAGAGAAATGAAAAGCCTATCAGGTTCCCAGGGCGAGATGCGCTGGATACGAGCCGATTTACATATACACACACCGGCTTCGGAAGACTACGCAGAACCGGAAGTCAGCTACCTGGACATCCTGCGCGAGGCGGACAATCGAGAGCTGGAGATCATTGCTTTTACCGACCATAATACCGTCCGTGGGTATGAACAGTTTCAACGCGAGATTGAAATTTTGCACACGTTGGAGCAGATGGACCGCTTGCGGCCAGAAGACCAGGAGCGATTAGACGAATACCGCCGATTGACCACAAAAATTACCGTTCTCCCAGGTTTTGAGTTTACTTCGCACTATGGAGCACATATTCTTGGCGTTTTTGCCCCGGAGCTGCCGGTGAGTTTGTTGGAGACCACGTTGCTCCAGCTTGGTATCCCCTATGATCTCTTAAAGAAAGGGGTGTGTGGGATACCGGACACGCGCCACGTCACCGAAGCCTATGAGATTATCGCCCGGGCCGGGGGAATCGTCATTGCGCCCCACGCCAACGGCCCGAACGGGGTCATTACCGAAACGCTACGGATGGGCACCAGCGGGCAATCGCGCATTGCCGCAACCCAGAGTTCCTTTTTGTCGGCCATTGAATTTGTCAATTTCTACACCGATCATGAGAAATTCACCTCGCCAGGGTTTTACAATGGGCGGACCGAACACTATGAGCGACGCATGTTTTGCATTCAGGGGAGCGATGCCCACCGGCTGCGGCGCGTGTGCGACAGCCAGATGGCCGACTGGCACTGCCACGGCATCGGCGACCGCTATATTGAGCTGCTTCTGCCCGACAAGAGCTTTGCCTCATTGAAAACGTTGTTCCAGAGCCAGGATTTTAGCCGCGTGCGTGTGCCCAAGCGCGACCATAAGCAGTGGGAGGTAGACGCACTCCGCTATGGCGACGCGACAGAGCGGCAGATTTTGCGCATTGTCAGGGGAGATAGCTCCGAAATTGACCACCTCTGGCGCGATGTGGCCGCTCTTTCTAACGCGGGAGGGGGAACGCTGTTTTTGCAGTGCCAGTTGGAAAATGGACTCGACCGCTTGCGCCCCGAAGGGGTCAGCGAAAAACTGCGTCAGGATGTTGAACACTACCTTGAGCAGCAACCCTACCTCTCAATGGAATTGATCAATTACGATGGACAGGACGTTGTGCGCGTTGAGATCAAACCAAATGAACTGCCCCCGTACCTCTCCAATGATGGGATTGTCTATATCCGTCGAGGGCAGGAAACCGTGGCGGCAAACCGTGGCGAGATTATGCAGCTTTGTCGTCGGGCCCTGGCCGAGGGGGGGCATTCACCATTGGATAGCAAAGAGAGCCTCGATTTGCCGCGGAGCGGGGTTGAGATTGTCAGCCAGCAGCAGCGCAACGGGGTATGGTCCTACGAGGTGCGCGATTTGCGGACCACTGCCGGCGTGACGCGGGACAAGGCCCAGGGGCTTTGGGCCTACGCCATTGCCCGCCATGAGGATATTCGGGAACACCGCATTGATCTCTATAGCCAGATCCATTGGCATGGGCGGCTTGGGGTGTGGCGGGCCTATCGTCAGGGAAACCGCATCAAGTATGACCTGGTCCACCGAAACGCCGATGGGCTGATTGATCATGTCTTCTACGGGGTGTCCGACTGGGGGATGAGCGAGGGCTGGGCCCGCCTGATGGAAGAACGCCGTGGCGAGGTGATTGACGAGCAGGAACCGCACTACGAAGGTGAGGATGTTCTACCTTTTGAAGAGGACGAAGAACAGCTCAACCTGCCAGAAATTACCATCCCCTGGGGCGAACGCCGCCACCGCTGGCGGGGGCGCGGGGGACTGTGGAATATCCAGAAGGGCGTGGATGGCGAAATCCGGTTTGACTTGGTGATGCGAGATCGCAATGGAAATGGGGTGCAGGAGTTCGATGGGGTGCCCCTCTCAAAGCTCACGGATGCCTGGTTGAGTCTGATTCGCGTTCCCCGCCCGCGCACCGGTATCGAAGTGGTGAACGCAACGACTGATGAGGATGGCGAGTGGCGGTTTATTTTTCGCGATCTCCGGACGGGCGATAGCAGCGGGGCCCCCTGGCGGTTTCAGGACATCAAGGTTGGCACGGTCCGCGAGTATGCAGCGCGGATGTTTCAGCAGGATATACCGATTGATGATGCGCGGGTGCGCTGGTGGGGCAACATTGGCTATATGCGCCCAATGCGGAGCCAGGTTGATCTTGTCTATCGGGATGAACAGGGGATAGATCATCTCTTCTATGCGGCGCGGAGAGATGAACTGCACGGGGAGTGGCGCGAGTTGCTCGAACTCTACAATGAGCTATAGCCCATGCTATAGCCTGGAGCGGGCAGGATACCCTGCGCTCCCAGGGCCTTGCTCCTCCAGAGAGGGGGGACGGTCAAACCCTGGGAGCGCGAGCGTCCCACTTGCATTCGGACAGGCGCACCACCCCATCCCAATCCCCTTTCAAGGGTAGGTCAGTCTGCACAGCGTTCTGATGATGCAGAAGCTCTCACCCCAAACCCCTCTCCCGCTGGGGGAGGGGCTTCAGAACCCCCTGAATTTTCCGTGGGGAGAAGGGGGTAGAGGGATGAGGGAAGTTCCGCGATAGCCTGCTCTGATGCGGTGGCGCAAAACCTACCCTTGAGAGATCCCAATCTCTCCCCCCGCTGGAGGGAGGACAGGTGGGGGTGCCCCCCGCTGCCGGCTATGCACCCGGTGGGGCGACTTCCTGGCTACTGCCGGTGGCTTGCTGGCGACTGCCGGGCGCGGGGATAATGAGCATCCAGTGCTCGATCACACCCAGAGTGGCCAACCCGGCCAGAAAGCTGACCCCGATAGCAGGATCGGTGGGGGCCAGGCGATTGGCTTGTATCCAGAGCACGATAGCCAGGATTGTTGTCACAACCACAGAAAAGACAAAAAAGAGATTGTAGGATTTTTTCTTCCAGAAGGTTGCCAGATAGCGGAGATGTTCGGGAAACCAGGTAACTTGCAAGTTGGGAACGCCGAGAAACACATTGATCTTTGCGCTCAGGAGCAGCGACCAGCAGAGCGCAAAGGTGAGCAACCCGAACCAGTTGGCTGCCTCTCGCTGGAGCCACCAGAGGATAAAAATTTCAACGAGAACGGCGATACCGTGGTAGAGATGGGTGGCCAGCGCGTAGCCAAATCGTTTCCAGCCGTGGACATTCGGGGGGCAGGCCTTGCGCCAGGGGCCCGTGATGACCCCGCTAAAGAAGGCCAGTTCGTGCCACACCCAGATAGTCATTGCACAGATAAACGCCCAGTAGATGCCCCCAACGCTGAGGTCGTTTCGCACAACCCAGAGCTGGTAGTGGGCCAGCGCAAAGACGGTCAACATCGAACCAACCAGCGCAATCCGACTGACGGTTTTTCCGCTGCGGTTGAGCACCAGCAGCACAACGGTAAACATTGTCCAGAAGAGGATCGTTGTAAGTATCGGATAGAGGTATAACTGTAGCCAGCTCATAGTTCCTTCTGTTCCTTCTCAGATAGCGGATTCAATTTTTTTGCTTATTACGCATTATACCACGCCCGGAATGATAGCGACGTTGAAGCAACGTTGAAGCGATGTTGAAGCGACGTGAAACGGGTAAAACGGGGTTTTATGGCTCAAAAACGAGTTCTTATTCACCTGCTCTTGATTGTTGTGGGAATTGTCGCGCTGCTTAGTGTTGCCGAGACGCTGGTGCTGATCCTGCGCCGTCCCCCCCTCCGCCTGGCCGCCAACCAGCGGGCCACTGCCTTGCTCTTCGAGGGATTCCACTCGGTGGAGGCCGATGCTCGCGGTGGCTACCGCTGGACGCAGGAACACAGTACGATACGCTTTCCGCTGGTGGGGCGCGGAGCGTGGGGAACAGGAACGATGGTTGCTGGCATACAGGTAGGGCCCTTTCCGGCCCACCTTTCCCCCCCCGATGTGACGCTTGGCTGGAGCGGGAGCGTTTCCACCACGCTGACGACAGACAATGATCCGCGTTCCTATCAGCTTCTTGTGCCACACCAGCATATGCGCGGGGGGAGCCTGAGTATCACGCTTGCCAGCAAGACAACGGTTGTGGGTGATGACCCCCGCCCTATCGGAGTGCGAGTCGAGGGGGTGACGCTTGCCTTTCCGGGGGCGTGGGTGGTGCGCCCGACACTGGCGATAGTGGTTCTGCAAGCGTTAGTCCTGGTTTTCTGTGCGTTGCTGCTCTGGCAACTGGGGGTACCCCTGCGCTATGGTGTTGTGGTGCTGGCGGTTGTCGGGGTGCTCCTGCTGGTACTCTTTTGCTGGCAGGGGCTTTTGATGGGCGTGTATCTGGCACGTCTGGCTGTTGCGCTTGCGTTGCTCACGCTGCTGACTGCTCTGCTGCTGCCGCTGGCCCTGCGCCACGCGACGTGGCTGGCCCCGCCGCGTCTGATGCGGGTGTTGTGGGGAATTATGCTGCTGGCCTGTCTCATCCGGCTGGTAGGGTCACTTTACCCGCTCTTCTCTGCCTACGATCTGTCGCTCAATGTGGGGCGGCTCTCCAAAACGCTTTTCGGCACGCTCATTGACACAAATAAATCTATCGAGTTTCGCAATGGGGTCACGATTTACCCGGCGGGGCCCTACCTGCTGTTTCTCCCCTGGCTCCTGGCGGGGGTGTCACCAGAAATGGCCGTGCAGGCCGGAGTCTCGCTCATTGATGGGGCGGGTGCGCTGCTGGTTGCGGCCATTGCCCGCACGTTTGGCAGCAGCAGTCGCACGGCCATATTCAGTGCGCTGCTCTATGCAGCCATCCCCATCAACCTGACCGCGCTCTGGTGGGGCTTATCGGCGCAAATTTTCGGGCAGGCATTGATGTTGCCGCTAGTCATTGCGCTTATTGTCGCAATGCGCGAACGGTTTGTGCTCAGGCCGTGGGTGCTCGCCGGGGTGCTGCTGAGCATGGCCCTGCTCAGCCATATCGGGGTGGCCATTCTTGCAGTGGCGTGGCTTGGGTTGGTGTGGCTCTGGATGCGGCTCCGCCAGACAGTTTCAATGGCGGTCTGGTGGCGTTTCACGGGTATGCTTGTCGTAAGCGGCATTGTGGGGTTTGCGCTGGTCTATTCGGTCTTTCTGGCCCTGAAGCTGGAACAGGCCGGGGAGGTGAGCGAGAAAATTTTGACCAGCGGCTACGTGCCCGCCTATGAGCTGATCTACCGCGGGTTTCGCATTGCGTTTCACGAACTGGGATTTGTGCTGCTGGTGCCGGGGCTGGTGCTGCTCTGGCAACGCACCCTGCCGCGGGGCGGGCGCGTGCTCATTGGAAGCTGGCTTGTTGTCGTTGCCTTCTTCTGGGGAGTGGAGATGCTGACGGCCCTGCAAGTACGCTATATCTATTTTCTCACGCCGCTGGCCTGCATTGCCGGGGGGGGGCTGCTGGACCGGCTGGCCGCACGGGGGAAGGTGGCGCGGGTGTTGGCCTGGGTTGTGCTCATCGGGTTGCTTATTCAGGGAAGTAGCTATTGGTATCGGGGCACGTTCGAGGGGGTGATGATGTCGGTCTCGCCCCTGCTGCGATGAACTGGACCAGTGTGGGCAGCAGAGACGCGCTCCAGGGATGCTTACCCTATTTCTTATAGAGAAATCATTCTCAAGTTGTCCTATTTTGCCCTCCCCCCCCTGCCCCCTCTCCCAGCGGGAAAGGAGGTGCCGCGCCAGCGGCGGGGGGGGATGGCATTGTCCGCGGTTATATTGATTTCTCTATTACTCACTCAATCGAAAATACCCGTTTTTCATTCCGACAGGGGGCGCGACAATGTAGGGAAGGGGATGGATTGGGAGCGTGGGAATCCTGCCCGCCCCGGTGCAAGCGGGGACGCTTGCGCTCCCAGGGTTTCCCCTACCCCCTGTCCCCTTGTCCCCCCCCTGTGCCTACTCCCTGTCCCCTCCCTCGTCAGGGGCGTACCTCTTCGAGAGCCTGCTCGGCCTGCTGGCGCAAGGCGGGGTCGTCGGTCAGCTCAAGCGTTTTTTCAAAGTCGGCAATGGCCTGCTCGATGTCCCCCTTCTTGTAATGGGCAATGCCGCGGTTGTTGTAGGCTGCAATATACTGCGGGTCAAGTTCGAGCACGCGGGTAAAATCGGAAATCGCCTCCTCATAGTTGCCGCGCTCGGTATAGGCAATGCCACGGTTGTTGAAGGCGCGGACATACTCCGGGTTGATGGAAATGACAACGCTGTACTCGTAGACCGCCATTCCATACTCTTCCTGCTTCATATATTCGTTTCCGCGGTTGAACGCGCTCACAGCCTCGCCCGTCATACAGGCGGAGAGCGAGAAGGACACCACGAGCAACAACAGCAGCACAAACACCCTGCTGATTGCCCGGGCCGGCTGAGAAACCTGGACACGACGCAAAACACACCTCCAAAATATCTTGATAACGGATACTATCACCCATAGCGGGAAAAGATACGCCGGTAATCGTCGCTTTTTTCCATCAATTCTTCGTGGGTTCCCTGGTCCACCAGTTCGCCCCGCCGCAACACAAGGATACGGTCGGCCCAGCGGATTTGCGAAATGCGATGGGTAATGAGCAACGTTGTGCGTCCCTGCAAAATGCGCCGTATTGCCCGCTGGATCTGGTCTTCGGTTGCGCTGTCAATCGCACTGGTCGAATCATCGAGAATGAGGATACGCGGGTTGGTGAGAAAGGCTCGCGCAATGGCGATGCGCTGCCGCTGCCCGCCAGAGAGCGTGACCCCGCGTTCGCCAACAACCGTATCGTAGCCATCGGGAAAATCCATAATAAAATCGTGGGCCCTGGCTTCGCGGGCGGCCTGCTCAATCTGCTCCTGGCTGACCCCGCCCCGCGCCCCAAACGCGATATTCTGCCCGATGGTGCGCGAAAAGAGGAAAATATCCTGCTCTATGGTGGAAATTTGCGAACGGAGCGATTGCATGCTCCAGTCGCGCACGTCTACCCCGTCAATGAGAACGCGCCCGCTGCTCGCATCGTAGATGCGGTTGACCAGGCGAGTAAGCGTAGTTTTGCCGGAGCCGGTTTGCCCAACAATGGCGATAGTCTCGCCGGGGCGGGCCTCAAATGTGATATGCTTGAGAAACGGCGCATCGCCATAGCCAGCGGAAACATTCTCAAACCTGATGTTGCCAACAATAGGCCGGGCCACCCCCCCGACGTTCTCATCAAGGTCGCTGCGGGCCTGGATGAGGGAAAGCAGGCGGTGGGCCCCGGCCAACCCCCGCTGGACAAACGAAAAGCTAAACACGGAAATGAACGTCGGAAAATCGAGCACGCCCATCAATCCCATAAACGCGACAACCTCGCCAACGCTGACCGCTCCCTGGCTGAAGAGGATGATAGCATGACCCAGAGCCAGCCCATAGGCCGCACCATAAAAGAGCAACGGGAGATACAGAGATTTGATCCGTCCTTCTTTGACAAACAGATCGCGGAAACGGCGAGCGTTGTCGCTAAAAATACCGCGCTCTCGTGGCTCCTGGCCATAGGCTTTCACCACTTCGATACCGGAGATAGTCTCGGCCAGCCGTGCGTTCATCACGCTAAACTGATTGCGCTCCGCAAGCGTGACGGGAGTAAGATCGTTGTTGTACTTTTGCAGGCTGATGGCAAAAGCAACCAGGAAAAGCAGCGGCACAATGAGCAGATCGAGACGCAAGAAGGCAATACCAGCCAGGGGCATAATGATACCAACGAGAGAATCGAGGATGAGGGAAAGGCCGGGGCTGACCATGAGATTGAGTTGCTGGACATCCCCCGTGGCGCGGGCCATAATGTCGCCCGTTTTCTGGCGGTTGTGGAAGGTCTGGCTTTTGGCAAGCAGATTGATATAGAGTTCCTCCCGCGAGTCGCGCTCCATGCGCTGCGCCACGGTTTCCAGCGCAAAGGCCCCGCCGAGGCCGGCAAGCCCCGTCAGGAGGTAGCTGGCAAGAATAGCCAGCGCAACCCCGCCAAGCTGTGCGGGTGTGGCATCGGGGCGGGCGACAAGGTCGAAACCATAGCCCGTGAGGAGGGAGACCACGCTGTAGGCCGCGTTGGCGATAACGTAGCCGACAACGGTAATGATGGGGAGCACCGGGTAGCGCACCAGGTGGGAGATGACCCACCGCAGCGGTGAGCGAAGATCGTAGGCGTAGCTATTGGCCGTGGTAAATTCACGATTACTGGTTGTCATGGATGCTCCGTTGTGGTTCGTATGTGACAGGGTATCATACAGCTTATGATACCACAGCTTCTCCCGAAACCATGCAATTTTCTCGATCTCCCAAAACCCCACCTTTTTCTCATAGCACATTTGGCAAAACTACAGTACAATAGGGACAGCAACAGACAATGTTTCTGACGCTATTGGGAGGACCCTGGCTGTATGCTGCCTGGCTATCGCTGGCTCAAACATCTGAGCATCGGGGGAAAACTCAACGCAGGTCTGGGGTTTCTGGTTGCGCTCACGCTGTTTGTCACTGGCCTGAGCTACCTGAGCAGTGCCAGAGCCACCACGACCATATCGCAAACAAACGAGGTGTATGTACCGGCTGCGCTGGAGATGAGCAGTGCCCGCGCCAACCTGCTCAGGATGCTGTCGAATATCCACGGCTACCTGCTGGTGGGAAACCCCGATTTTCGCAACGACTACCTCGAAGCGCGACAGGCCTTTGAGGCCGATTTGCGGCACATCCGCGAAACGAGAAAACAGACGCTCAATGAGGACGAGGAAAGCCAGCGTCGCCTGGACGAAATCCAGGTCACATATGCGGTCTGGGTATCGCTACCCGACAAGATGTTTGCCTTGCACGAAAAACCCCTGATGAACGAACCCGCCCTCCGTATCCTCAACCAGGAAGGGGAGACGCTCATCACCACAATGAGCGACCATATGACCGCCCTGTTTCAGCAGCAGATGCAGCAGGAACCACCGGAAGACCGGGCACTCTTGCACACGCTGGCCCGCTTCGAGAACTCGCTCAACCTGCTGGTGGTCAACTTGCGGGCCTACCTCGCCACGGGCGACATCAGCTTCAAAGAAGCATATGAGACAAACTTGACCACGAATGAGGAATTGTGGCAGCAACTCTTGAGTAATCGCTCCAGCCTCACGCCGGCACAGCAACCACACCTCGATGCCATCGAAGAAGCCCGCCCCGCCTTTCTCGATGTTGTCCCACGGGCCTTTGCAGCAATGGAAAGTGAGCGAGCCCGCGAAGATCTCTATATCTTCCGCACCCGCGCTGTGCCCCTGGCCGAGACAATGCTGCAATTGCTCGACGAGGCGGCCGCCGAAAAACGGGCCCTGCTGACAACGGAACTGAGCCGCGGGAGCCAGAGACTAGACGTAGCCCGGTGGCAAACGCTCGTCGGAGGAATTGTGGCTATTCTCTTTGGCCTGGTTCTGTCGTTTGCGCTACGCCGCAGCATTATTAGCCCGATCAAACACCTCATCCACGCCGCCGAGCGAATTGCTGCGGGCAACCTCAACGAACGCGCCCTAAACCATGCGCCCGAACACTCGAAAAATGAAATCGGGATGTTGGCCCACTCATTCAATAGTATGACCGACTCGCTCCAGCAGTCGCAGCGGCAACTTGAGAACTATAATCGCACGCTGGAGGCAAAAGTTGAGCAGCGCACCAGCGAACTCAGCCACGCTATGCAGGAGGCCCGCAAGGCCCGCGACATCTCCGAGTCGGCCAACCGCGCCAAAAGCCAGTTTCTCGCCAATATGAGCCACGAACTGCGAACCCCCCTCAATGGCATTATCGGCTATAGCGAGATGCTCCAGGAAGAAGCCACCGACTATGGCTACACCGATATTATCCCCGATCTGGTAAAAATCAACACCGCTGGCAAACACCTCCTCTCGCTCATCAACGATATACTCGACATTTCCAAAATTGAGGCGGGCAAAATGGACCTGCACCTTGAAACGGTTGACCTGGCCGCGCTGCTCCACGATGTGGTGACAACGATTCACCCGCTCATTGAGAAGAATGGAAACACGCTGCATATGAAGCACGCGGAACCAATCGGTACGATGTTTGCCGACCAGACGAAGGTCCGTCAAATTCTGTTTAATCTGCTCAGCAATGCCACCAAGTTTACTAGAGAGGGCGATATTGCCCTTGAGGTGTGGCGGGATGAACAGCCAGGAACAGCAGAAAATGACAGAGAACTATCCCCGTCGCTTTCCTCCGCCTCGTCCTCCCACAACGCCCCCCCCCCTGCATCCCAGTGGGTCGTGTTCCGCGTCACCGACAACGGTATTGGCCTGTCGCAAGAACATATCGAACGGCTCTTTCAGGCCTTCTCCCAGGCCGACTCCTCAACCACGCGCAAATATGGTGGGACGGGACTGGGACTGGCTATCAATCAGCACTTTTGCGAGATGATGGGGGGAGAGATTGGTGTTGAAAGCGCGGTCGGGCAGGGTGCCACCTTTACTGTCCGATTGCCCGCTGAGGTCAGCGGCGAACATTGGGAGAAGATAAAGAAGGAACGTGAGCAAGCCGCGCAGGCCCCCCCGATACCCTCCGAACTGCTCCCCTCGCCGCCTTCCACCCCGGCGACAGCCCGCCTCTCCGACACCGGTACCGTGCTGGTTATTGATGATGATGCGGTGGTGCGCGACCTTGTCTCGCGCCGGCTGACCCGCGAGGGGTTGCGCGTGGAGACAGCCACCAGTGGCCCCGAAGGCATAGCGCGGGCCCACGAAATTCTCCCCGACATTATCACGCTCGATGTGATGATGCCCGAAATGGATGGCTGGTCGGTGTTGACCCGCATCAAGTCCGACCCCGCCATCTCCGATATTCCTGTCATTATGCTGACAATTGTCGAAGAGCAGGAGATAGGCTTTACTCTGGGAGCAACTGATTATGTGGTCAAGCCAATAGAGCCTTCCCGCCTGGCCGCGCTCATCCGCAAGTATCGCAAGCCGCCCGACCTGAGCGACGATGACGACGAAGAGGAAGACGCGGCCCACGGGCATGTACTGGTTGTTGAGGACGACAGCATGACCCGCGAAATGCTCGTGCGAACCTTGACGCGGGAAGGGTGGAAGACGACAGAGGCTGAAAATGGACGGGTTGCGCTTGACCGGGTTGCCGAAACGGTGCCCGACCTTATCTTGCTTGACCTGATGATGCCAGAGGTAGATGGCTTCCAGGTTATTCGGATGCTGCGCTCGCATGCGGTCTGGCGAACGATCCCGGTGGTGGTTGTCACCGCGATGGAACTCTCCCCCGAAGAGCGGCAGTTTCTCGATGGCTACGTTTCACGCATTCTCCAGAAGGCTTCGTATAGCCGCGAAGAGTTGCTCCAGGAGGTGTGCGACCTGGTGCTGGCTTCGGTGCCATCGTGAGCGGGCCTGCCACACCCCCGACCCTCTCGCTCGTCTGCACCGTGCGGGACGAAGCCGACAACATCGCCAACCTGATCGACTCCATGCTGGCCCAGAGCCGCCCCCCCGATGAAATCGTGATCAACGATTGTGGAAGCCGCGATGCCACCGCGGCCATTGTTCGGGCCTATGCGGCCCGCGAACCGCGTGTCCGGCTGGTCAGCGGAGGGCACAATATCCCATCCGGGCGCAACAACGCCATTGCCAACGCTACGGGCCCGCTCATTGCCTGCACCGATGCTGGTCTGGTGCTCGACCGCAACTGGCTCGCCCGCATTGTCGCCCCGCTGGAGCGGGAACATGAGCCAGCAGACATCCTCGTGGGAGGATTCTACCGCCCGGACCCGCAGAGCACCTTTGAGCTGGCCCTGGCCGCAACCAACTACCGTACCCCCGCGGAGATTGTTCCGGCTCGCTTTCTGCCCTCTGGAAACTCGATGGCTTTTCGCAAGCCGATGTGGGCGGCCCTGGGGGGATTTCCCGAATGGGCGGACCACTGCGAGGACCTGATTTTCGACCTGGCCGCCCTGCGTGCGGGCTATCGTTGCTGCTTTGTGCCCGATGCGCTGGTCTATTTTCGTCCTCGCTCTTCTTTCCGTGCCTTTGCACGGCAATACTTCTTCTATGCCCGCGGCGATGGTGTGGCGGACCTGTGGAGAAAACGGCATGCCATACGCTACACGACCTACCTCACCGCGCTACTCCTGCTTCTGGCAGCCTGGCGATACCCGACTGTTCGTGGGGTAAACATTCGCGGGGTAAACATTCGCGGGGTAAACGTTCGTGGAGTAAACGTTCGCGGGTTGGTCGCGCTCCTGCTGTTTGCGGCGGGAGTAGCCTACACCTTCTCCCCCTACTGCCGCCTACTACCACACCTCCGGGGACTACCCTGGCACCGGCAAATGTTCGCACTTGCGCTGGTGCCAGCAATACGGTTGGTGGGCGACTGTGCCAAGATGGTGGGCTACCCGGTTGGAGTCCTCAAGCGTATCAGGCGGTCTGGACAAAATGGATCTGGTGCTCGCCGCGATAGCAAATGATGCTGTTCCCCATTGAAAGGAGCACGACAAAATGGACAATCGGGTTGTAGGCATTGACAAGATCGATAATCTCTTCATACTCATCGTCGCTCAAATAGGGGATGGCCGGGCGCACCTGACGCATCCGCGCCACCGGAATATAAAACTCGTTGACGCTGAGCTGGTCCATCATACTGGTTGATTGCTCCTGTTCCACATCCACGGCCACAATAACAAGCCCGCGCCCCTCGCTCTGATAGCCTTCTCGGGCCGTCTCGGTAATACTCTCGGCCAGTTCCTGGGGAATCTGTATCCGAGGGGATTGCTCATCTGAATCGGGACGGAGACGATAGAGTTTTCGATCTTTTGCCATCAGATACGACCTTCCTTTTCAATCTGGTTCTCCCCTCCATTATAACAAGGGTCAGGCCCAATTGTCATATTACCGTAGTAGGAGCGGTTTGGAAGGAGCAAAGAGAGCGATATTCCACACGCTGGCTGACCATTTTGGTAATCGTTCACGGTGTTTGGGCAACCCCCAATCCCTGGGAGCACAAGCGTCTTGCTTGCCCCAATGCGGACGCGCCCCCTCCCAATCCATCCCCCCACAGTGGGGGGAGGACAGGTGGGGGGCTGAACGATGACCAATTTTGACTATGCAACGATGAACCGTCTCGTTGAAACAAACGATTTGTGAAAACCGACCGGCCCTTGCAGAATACCCTGGACTATGACCGATTGTGAAAACCGATTGATTGTGTATAGTGGAAACGGAAGTGGAAGTGGCTCTCTTTGTGGGGGTTTGGTTATGGTATTGCAGGGAAGGGTTCACCAGGTTCGGCCTGGCGAGAGGCGAATCAGGAAGAAGAGGCAGGGACCGGCCCTGCTCTCGCTCCCTTCTCTTGAAACAGTAGTAGGCGGGGGTAGGCTACTTCTGCTCGCCCTGTGCCTGCGCCGCGGTGAGCATGCGCGCCCACTCCATCTGTGCTTCCATCGCTCGTTGTGCCGCTTCCTGCCAGGTCTGCACGACTTTCTGGATTTCTTCGGTGTTCCAGGCCTTCGTCATTGCCGCGGGGTCGGACTTCTTAATCGTCTCAAACCAGCTATCCCAGAGCTGCGACTGGGTTTCGGTCCAACGTTTGGTCATATCTACCATCTGGTTCGACCATTCCGAAGCCTGCTTGTTCATACCAGGGCCGGTGGTCACACTGTCGGCCCAGAACTGCGTCCATCGCGTCTGTGCGTCGAGGGCCTGCTTGACGGATTCCCGCCACGTTTCAACGGTTTTTTCCCAGGTGTCGGTTGCCTGGCTTGCCGACCCGATGCCTTGCATAGTCTTGACCCAGCTATCCCACATCTTCTGCTGCGATGAAGTCCAGAGTTTCAATGTCTCTTCAGCCTGCTTATTCCAATCCACAACATCCTCCTCAAATTCAGAAAAATTGAACAACACCTACCAGGTCCGTATTATACAACCATGTTGCCGAACTGTGAAACGCGCTCATTATCTACTTGTCTGGTATTGCCTGGTGTCGTTCAAGAAGCATCTATCATAGTGTGTGGTTATACCATAGCACCACAAAGTACACCATAGTTACATCGGGCTGTGGTCCGTGGTACAATACCGTACAAGTTTTGTGCAATCGTTCAGGGCCCCCCACCCTGCCCTCCCCCCAGGGGGGGAGGGATTGGGAGAGGGGAGCCGTGCCCGCATCGGGGCAAGCAAGACGCTTGCGCTCCCAGGGATCACGGATTGCCCGAACACTGTGAACGCGTACAAAAAGTGTGTTGTCTGTATCACGTCTAGTTGAGGAAGGGAAAGAAAACGATGGTTTCGACACAGTATTTGCTTGGCAAGGCCGCGGCTGGCGAGCGGCTCTACTTTGATGAATGCGTGCAGATCTACCGCGAGGCAGATTTGCTTGAGTTGGGGATGGCCGCCAGATCGGCCCGCAAGCTCCGCGTGCCCGATTCCATCGTGACCTACCTGGTTGACCGCAATATCAACTATACCAATGTGTGCGTGACAGGGTGCCATTTTTGCGGCTTCCACCGCCCGCCGGGGCACCACGAGGCCTTTGTCTGTTCTCGCGAGGAGCTGGCAGCGAAAATCGAGGAGTTGATCCAGTGGGGGGGGACGCGCATTTTGTTCCAGGGCGGGCACAACCCCGACCTTCCCCTGAGCTGGTATACCGATATGCTCTCGTGGATGCGCGAGACGTTCCCAACTATCGAACTGGATTGTTTCAGTCCCTCGGAAATTGCCCACCTTTCGGAATTGAGCGGCCTCAGCATCCGCGAGGTATTGAGCGAATTGCAGGACGCGGGGTTGCAGGGGTTGCCCGGCAGCGGGGCCGAAATTCTCGACGACGAAATCCGCAACCGTTTTTCGCCCAAAAAAATTAAAACAGACCCCTGGCTCGTGGTGATGCGCGAGGCCCAGGCTGTGGGGCTGAACACCACCGCCACAATGGTGATCGGCTTCGATGAGGATATAGAACACCGCGTGCGCCACCTCCAGCGCGTGCGCGATTTGCAAGATTACAGTTTGCGCGAGCATGGCAACGGCTTCATTGCCTTTATCTCCTGGACCTTGCAGTATAGCGAGATGATAAGCCTGGGCCGCCACCGCTTCAAGCATGTGTATCCGCTCACGGCTCACGAATACCTGCGCCACGCTGCCGTTTCGCGCCTTTTCCTCGACAATATCCAGCACCATCAGGCAAGCTGGGTCACGCAGGGGCCGAAAATCGGACAAACGGCCCTGGCCTTCGGGCTGGACGATTTTGGGAGCACGATGCTGGAAGAAAACGTTGTTTCGGCGGCGACCTACGGGACGCATATATCCATGACGGGCCAGGAGATCCAGGCTCTCATCCGCGATGCGGGCTATCAGCCGGCCCAGCGCGACACCAGTTACAATATCTTGCAAATGTTCGATGGCTCCGAAGCCGCAGCGCAGGACCCGACCGGCGATCCGCTCACCACATCCGACCCCAGATCCCGCATACCACACCCTGCCGAAACTTCCGGGGGCAATGGAGAGACCGGAAGGAGTGCGGATGCGGTGGAAGATGTTCCGCTGGTGGCTCGCCCCAATTAGCTCTATTCGCTCTATGGTATGATGGTCCGTCTGGCTCGTCACATTTCGTGGCTCCTGTTCGCCGGCTTGCTGGCGGGTCTGGCGGTCTCCCTCGTGGCATTTGCGGTGCATGGGTGGTTGTTGCTTGCCTATCCCCACCCGCTGGACTATGGCGAGGGGCCGCTCCTGACACAGGCAACGCTCATCCAGAGCGGCACGCTCCCCTGGCACATCTATAGCGACCCCGGCACGCCCCCCTATAGCGTGGTCAACTATCCCCCGCTCTACCCGCTACTCACAGCCCTGGCCGGCTGGCCCGTTGGCGATGTCGTGCTGGCCGGGCGGCTCCTGTCGCTGCTGGCCGCGGCGGGGTGTGTGGCGGCTATTGTGCTGCTGGCCACGGTGGCCCTGCCGGGCACAGGCAGCAACCCGAAAAACAGAGAGCAACCGGATCGGGAGCATCAGAAGGCGCGCAAAGATCGGATTGTGCGGGTGTTGCCCTTTGCGCTGCTCTTCCTCACGATTCCCATTGTGTATGAGTGGGCCGCCCTGATGCGGGTAGATATGATGGGGGTGTGTCTGGGGTTGTGGGGACTTGTTGCGCTGCGCTCACGCCGCCCGGTGGTTGCGGGGGTATTGCTGCTCCTTTCGCTCTATACAAAACATTCGCTCATTGCGGCCCCGGCCAGCGCGCTCCTGTGGGCCGCGTGGGGGTGGCTGCGTTCCCACTCACAGGCAATGGATGGTTTCCCTTTTCGGCGTTCGCTGGTGATAGTGCTGGTGCTGCTCGGTGTGGGGGGCGGGGTAATCTTTGCCTTTTTCCAGTGGGCCAGCGGGGGGTGGTTTGTCCACCATGTCATCACGGCAAACGCGAACCGATGGGATGGGACGCTGGCGCAACACTTCTGGCTTGAGCAGGTGCGGCTCCGCTGGCCTCTGGCGGTGGCGGCTCTGGCTGGCGCGGGGGGGTTGCTCATTACGGGCCACTCCCGCTCTCCACGCTCCCCGGCGGGCCCTTCGCCCGTACTGCTCCCGTTACTCTACACCGCGGGGGGAGCTGTGGTTGCGGTTGGCGTGGGCAAGGTGGGGGCCTATGCCAATTACTTTCTCGAATGCTACGCCGGGTTGGTCTGGCTCGTCTGCGTGGTTGTGGACCGCTGGCCCCCCTCCCAATCCATCCCCCCGCGGGGGGGAGGACAGGTGGGAGGCCTGAACGATTACGCTTTTTTGAAAACAAATCGGTATCACCACAAAAATACAGAGAACACAAAGAGACTGTTTTTCCGTCTGTTTTCCCCTGGGCTGTTCTTGCTGCTGTTGCTGTCAAGCCTGTCCTACTACCCGCCAGTGTGGAGCAAAACAACCCTGCTCCCCGCCGGTCTGGTTGAGAAAAACCCGCCCCGCCTGGCCTGGGGCCGCTACGCGCTCTGGCACGACCTGGCCCGCGAACTGGCTGTTTTGCGTGCGCGGCACCAGGTGCGGACCGTGCTCATCCCGCAGGTGCGGGCCGCTGGCGAGGAAATCGTTACCGACGCGCCCGGCATTGCGGCCGAGGCGGGGGTGCGCTCGCGGATGCAGGTTTTTGAGCATCGGCAGCTTCTCGACCAGGCCGCGTGGGATGCGACCCCGCTCCTGCTCGACCTGGCCAACGGGCAGATTCCGCTGGCGGTCATTGAATACCTCGGCAACTGGATACCGCCCGCCGCTATCACCATGCTCGAACATCGCTATGCCCAGGATGGCTCACTGGGAATATACGATCTCTATCGCCCGGTTGCGCCCGGCCCGCGCATTGCCGCCAACATCTCCTTTGCTATAGGACGCTTCCCAATGTACCTCACTGCCTACCACCTGGGACAACCGGCAGGCTCTTGGTCCGCACTGCCCAACGCTTCCTCTCCCATGCGCTACGAGGCCGGAGAAATTGTGCCGATAACGCTGGAATGGGAGCGTGGAGATCTGGCCTACCCTGATACAGGTGAGACGCTTGCGCTCCCTGACACGCTCCCCACGGTCGTTGTCCAGCTTACCGACGAGGCCGGGCGCACCCTGGCCGAAGCCGAACAGCCCCTCTTCTATGAAACCCTTGCTCTGGAGACGCTGCCACCACATACGCCGGTCCAGCATATGCACCTGCTGCGGCTCCCGCCCGTCCTGCCCCCCGCACGCTATGGCCTGGCCCTGACGCTCCGTGTGGAGGGGCAACCATTGACGCAACCCCACCCGTTTGCGACAATTGTGGTGGGGACGGGCCAGGAGGGACAGGAGGGACAGGAGGGACAGACGGCCCCGCTATCGGGCGGGCGGTTCTTTGAAGAGACGGGGTACTACGTACCTGCTCCCTTCTTGCAAAAGTGGGAGCGGATAGGGGGAGCGCGGCGGGCCGGCCCCCCGCTCAGCCCGGCGGTGCCTTTCGCGTGGGGGGGGCTGCAATGTTTTGCGTATACCTGCCTGGAACTACGCCGAGGCGAGGTGGTGCAGCGTCCGCTCGGTGAGCAAGCCTACCTGGCCGAAACACAGCGGAGCGATGCCTGTCTGGACCCGCCCGACCCGCAGACTTCCCCCACTGGCCCACGTTCTCCCACGGTCTGCCCGGCCTTTCTCCCCCTCTGGCAGTCGCTCGGCGGTGAGGCAACCCTGGGCCCGCCCATCAGTGGCGAAATTGTACGCCACGGGCACATTGTCCAGTGGACCCGCAACGCCCGGCTGGAACGGTTGCCCGATGGGAGCTACATGGGATTGGGACGGCTTGGCGCGGAGACGCTGCGGTTGCCGCCGGGGGTGCGCTACCGCTGGCCAGGAGAGTGATAGGGAACAGGGGATAGGGGATAGGGGATAGGGGATAGGCATCCTGTCCGTAGGCAATTTGAACGTAGGGAGACAATAACTATGCAAAAAAAACCATTAGCCGACATCCCCAATACCCACCGCTTTTTTGTACCACCCGGACTGCTCCACGGGGATGAGGTTCATCTGACCGACAGGACGCTTGTCCACCAGATGGAGCGGGTGTTGCGGCTGCGCCCCGGCGAGCGGGTGCTCCTGCTTGATGGGATGGGTACTGGCTACGAGGTGCAGCTCACCGAGGTGGGACACGGAAAGGTGTCGGGGCACATTGAGCAACGTGGGCCGGCCCACGGCGAGCCGGCGATCACCCTGACGCTCTATGTTGCGCTGCTGCGCGGCGAACGGTTCGAGTGGGTACTCCAGAAGGGGACCGAACTGGGGGCCACACGATTTGTGCCAGTGAGGTTTGCCCATTCGCAGGCCGCAGCACAGGCCACAGCGCAAAAACAGGCCCGCTGGCAACGCATCGTCCGCGAGGCAGCGGAACAATCCTGCCGCGGCATACTGCCCGACCTTGCCGAGCCACAATCGCTGGAGGCGGCCTGCCAGAGTGCAACCAGCAGCGAAACCCTGGCCCTCATCCTGTGGGAAGGGGACAACACCCCTTCGTTGCGCCAGGTGGTGCAAGCCCGGCGACAAGCACTTGTCCAGGCTGTCGTGCCAGGAACAGGGCCGGGAGCGGGGCTATCGCTGGCGGTATTCAGTGGTCCGGAAGGGGGGATTGCCCCCGAAGAACTGACAACCACAACGGAACATGGTATCATA
This sequence comes from Chloroflexaceae bacterium, assembly GCA_034436975.1. GTDB lineage: Bacteria > Chloroflexota > Chloroflexia > Chloroflexales > Chloroflexaceae > JAAUSY01. The sequence goes on along the minus strand of DAOTUE010000208.1, from coordinate 12,754 downwards.
CCTGTGTCACTTGGAAACCGTATTCTCCGTGCAGAGACAGCCCCTGTTGCTGCTGCCGCTGCGATTTTCTATGAGTTCGATTGGTAACGCTGGTACTGCAAACTGGTAAAGCAAAGAAGAGGCATTCCCCATGATCCGAAAATCACTAGCCCTGCTCATTGGTGCGCTTGTTGCGAGCGTGGTTGCAATGGTTGCGTTTGTTGGTGGATGGCGGCTCTCGTCCGAGTTCAGCCGCGCCGCATACCAGGGGTGTTTCGAGAATACTTTCTCCTCCGCGTCCCCCCCTTCGATGTCGCAATCCACACACGGAGAAGCCCGCGACGTTTTCGCGGTCTACTGGGAAGTGTGGGACCTCATCCACGCCGAATTCTACCACGAAGAGCCGCTCGACCAGAAGGAAATGACCTATGGCTCGATTCGCGGGATGTTGCAGACGCTTGGTGATGAATATACCACGTTTGAAGAGCCAGTGGTTGCCGAACGAACCCGCGAGGAAATCCGTGGTACGTTTGATGGGATCGGAGTGGTCATTCGCAGAGAAGGGGGCGAGGTTGTCGTTATCCACCCGATGCGAAAATCGCCCGCCATACAAGCTGGCATTCAAGCTGGCGATATTATCGTCAGTGTTGATGGGGAAAACGTCTCGGAGTTGATAGAGGGGCTGAACGAAGGGGAGTCCCTGGAGGCGATTTCGCAGAAAGTGCGCGGCCCCCGCGGGAGCACGGTCCGCCTCACGCTGCGCCGCCCCCCCGAAACCGACACCTTCGAGTTGGAGGTGGTGCGCGATGCCGTGCCGCTCGTCAGCGTCAACGCGCAGATGATCAACGATGAGGTGGCGCACATTCAGATTACCGATTTTCGCAATATCACGCCGGGCGAATTTGAGGAAGCCCTGAACGAAATCTTGCCCCAGAACCCCTCCGGCCTCGTCCTCGACCTCCGCAACAACCACGGCGGCGTGCTGCGGGCGGCGCAGGAGATCCTGGGCTATTTCTACGATGGCGTGGCTCTCTATGAGGAGGATAGCGACGGCGACTTCCAGCGGTTTGACACCATGAGTGACCCGGACGATCCTCGTGTCCCCAACATCCCTATGGTTATTCTGGTGAATGACCATACCGCGAGTGCAGCGGAGATTGTCGCCGGTGCGCTTGATGAGCAACGCTCACAAACAACATTGATGGGCACAGAAAGCTACGGCAAGGGATCAGTGCAAAATGTTCACCGCTTGAGCGATGGGAGCAATGTCCGGATTACGATTGCCCACTGGCTCACGCCCGACAAGAACGAGATCCACGAAGTAGGAATCGCCCCCGATTACGTTGTGGCACACTCGCAGGAGCCAGCCTATGCCATGCCCTGCATTGGCGATACGATTCCCCCGGAAGGACAGGATCAGTGCAACGACGCGCAACTGGCGTGGGGTGTCTGGTATCTGACCGAGGACCGCACCCCGCCCACGCCGGAGCCGGAGTCGGTTTCTCAGCCATAGGAAGCCATAGGGAGAAGGGCAGGGGACGTGTTCGAGTTTGAGGGAAAAACCTGGGAGCGCAAGCGTCTCGCTTGCATGGGAACAGGCAAGATGCTCACGCTCCCTGGCGTAATCCACGTATTTCTGAACAGGTACCGGGAAAGGTAAGGAGGGCATAGGGGCAATGCTGCTGGCCACGCTGGCCCTGGCCTGGATAGGCGGCATTGTTGCAACCAATGTGCTGGCCCTGCCAGACGATACGCTTCTTGTGGGGGCTATTGTGGGGCTGGCCAGCGCAGTGCTCATGCCGCGTGGGGTATTGCGCCTTGTTTGCCTTGTGTTGCTTGTTGCTTCCCTGGGGGGGCTGCGCTCCGAGCCAGTGGCGCAGGCAAGAGAAGCGGTGTCGGTGTGGCGGCTAGTGGGGCAGGGCGAGGTTGTGGTTGCGGGGGTGGTTGAAGCAGAGCCGAAGTGGACCGGCGACGGGCAACAGGTGGTTCTCAGGACGCAGAGAGCGTGGGGCGAAGCAGGGACGGGAGCCATTGAGGGGCGGATACTGCTGGTATTGCCCCCCTACCCCGCCTACCACTATGGTCAGCATCTCCTGGCAATGGGCAAGGTGCGCGAACCGCCAGAAACTCGGCATCCCAACCTCTTCGACTACCGCGGCTACCTGGCCCGAAAACGTATCTTTGCGCTGATGCGCGAACCCCAGGTGCAGGTGCAGCCGGGCCGTTCGGGAAACCCGATCCTCATTGCGCTGCTTGCCTTTCGCACCCACTGTCATACGCTCATCCTGCGCGGGATGCCAGAGCCACAGGCTTCGGTGGCCAGCGGGATGCTCCTGGGATTGAAAGCTACGATCCCCGACGAAGTGTACCACACGTTTAGCCAGAACGGAATAACGCACGTTCTCGTCATCTCCGGGTGGCACCTCAGCCTGGTTGCCTCGCTCGTCACAGGGATGGTCCGCCGGCTGCGGACGGGGGCAGCGACAACATTTGCCATCTCCATTGCGGCCATCTGGCTCTACGCGCTCTTTGTGGGAGCCACAGGAACGGTATTGCGGGCCGCACTCATGGCCAGCCTCGTTGTGCTGGCAACAGCAACCGAACGCCAGACCGAACCCTGGACCCTGCTGCTGGCGGCCTGCTGGTTTCTCACCCTCTGGGAGCCGTATATCCTGTGGGATCTTGGGTTTCAGCTTTCGGTGCTGGCCACGGCAGGGATATTTGCCTTCCGCGCCCCCCTGCACCACTGGCTCGGCACACTCCCGCTGCTGCGCTGGTCGCTCATCCGAGGTGTAACCGCAACCCTCGCGGTCACGCTTGCTGCACAGATAACAGCCCTCCCCCTCATCCTCTACCACTTTGGCAACCTCTCGCTCATCTCCCCCCTGTCCAATATCCTGCTGACCCCGCTTGTCCCTGCCATCATGCTTGCCAGTGCTGTTGCGCTGGGTGTCGGGTTGGTTGCAGGCGTATTGCAAGGCGTTGTCATTGTGGGGCCCATTGTGGATGTTCTGGCGTGGACCGGCTGGCTCTATGCCTGGCTCCCCCTGGCCCTCCTGACCACGGCGGCGGGAGGGTTGGCCGCAATCCCCGGCGCGGCTATCTTCCTGCCCCCCTTTCCCCTCTGGCTCCTTTTCGCCTACTACGCAGCGGCAGGGGGATGGGGATGGTGGGTTGCCAGAAAAAGCGCACACAATGGTATACTGGAGCAAGAGAGAGAAGAGAACGAGTGAAAACAACAGGAGGAAACAGAGACCGGTATGGAAGAGAAGAAACCATTTGCCGCATTTCGTCAGTTTGCCGAGCAACACCGCCCGGCTGTTGTAGAATCTATTACCCAGGAACTTCTGGCAGCTTTTCGGGAACGGTTTGCGTCCTTTGCGTCCTTTGCGCCAGAAGATGTGCGAGAAGCGGTTGATACCGTTGTGGGGGGCTATCTGAACGCCATGCATGAGCATGATCCCGAAGCTGTGATGAAATGGATACGCGAACGGCTCAATTTGCGCATTCACGAAGGCTCTCCGCTGGAAGATGTTATCCACTCAGTGACAATCTATCGGCAAAACCTGCTCCGTCTTGCGCTCCAGGCCATAGCGCACGAGATAGCGGAGGCGCACGAAGCAACAATGAGCCTGATGGAGGTGTGCGACCTGGTGACAGCCAGCGTCAGCATGACCTACCGCGACTTCCTGGAACAATACAACGCCGAACTGCACACCTTCAAGACGCTGGTAGACAATGCGCTTGATGGGATAGCTTTTTCAGGAACAAACAACAAGATCTCCTATTGCAACAGGTCTTTTATGAATATGACCGGGCAAAAGCAGAACATCGGGTTGTTCCCTGCAAGAACGGTTGCCAGAGAAGAACAAAAACGATTGCGAGACATCTTCCGGCAGGTTGCCGAGGTAGGGGGATGGCGGGGGGAGATACTCTGCCGACGGTCCGATGGTTCGCTCTTTCCGACCGAGGTTTCGCTCTTTCCCATTTATGATGCAAAGGGGGTGCTCCAGGGTAATGCAGGGATTATCCGCGATATAAGCGCTGAGAAGCAGGCTGAAGAGGAGCAAATCCGGCTGCGCGAGCAGGTGATAGAAGCCCAGCGTGCTATGCTGCAAGAGGTTTCAACCCCGCTCATGCCGCTGTCGGAGAATATCCTGGCCATGCCACTTGTGGGAACAATAGATACAACTCGTGCTCAGTTGATTATGGAAACGCTCCTGGAGGGGATTACGATCTACCAGGCCGATGTAGCCATTCTCGATATTACCGGCGTGCGGGTTATGGATACGCAGGTGGCCCACGCGCTGATGCGGACCGCCCGCGCCGTGCGGTTGCTTGGGGCGCGGGTGGTGCTCACTGGCATTAAAGCGGAGGTCGCCCAGACGCTGGCCCGTCTGGAAGCCGACTTGGGCGACATTATCACCGTGGGCACAATTCAGGACGGCATCGAGTGGGCAATGATGTATCAGGCGTGATAACAGGCGGCCTGGCCCCCTGTGAACACAAATATATCGTACCTGCGCATCCGCGCTCAGGCGGCGGTCCGCTTCAGCGAGGGATGAAGCGAGACCGTTGAGGCGACCTGATCAAAGTCATCGGGAGCAAGCGTCCGGTTCAGTGGATCGTAGTCGTAGGCAAAGGCCACAGCATCGCAACAGGCAGCGGTTGCCTCATCGAGGGCTTCTTGCAATTCTTCCGAATAGTCAAGCAATTCGAGCGTTTCTGTGGCCAGCGCACGTTGTTCGGCATTATCCGTTTCTGCCATCTTCTGGGCCAGCAAACGCAATTGTTGTTGTCTTTGCATATCCATAGCATCATTGTCCTTTCCTGTGTAATCGTTCAGTCCCCCCACCTGTCCTCCTCCCAGCGGGGGGAGGGATTGGGAGGCGGGCCGCGTCCGCATCGGGGCAAGCGAGACGCTTGCGCTCCCAGGCATTGGGGATTGCCCGAACCCAGTGAACGCTTACGTTCCTGTTATACCTCCAGCATAGCTGATATGCTGGCTCGAAGCAATCGGGAGAATCCTGATATTACAAAGCAATATCACTGGCATTGTCGTGTATAATAAAGAATAATAAGAACAACAGAAATATATCTTGTGGGGAGAACTAGATGAGTGATGATATGCGAGAAGACCTGTTCAAGCGGGCATCTGAGGACAATATCGAGTTTATCAACTTACAATTTATTGACATACTGGGAATGGTCAAAACCGTCACAATCCCAATCCAACAACTGGAGAATGCCATTGAGTATGGGGTCTGGTTCGATGGCTCATCCATTGAGGGATTTGCGCGGGTGGCCGAGAGCGATATGTATTTGATGCCCGATTTGAGTTCCTATCGCAAAACTCCCTGGAATTGCGGGGATGGTATCCTCACAGCAAATCTTATTTGCAATGTCTACATGCCCGATGGGAGACCCTTTGCTGGCGACCCACGGCATGTGTTGAAAAAGGTCTTGCAGCAGGCCGCCGAAATGGGCTATACCTACCAGGTGGGGCCAGAGCTAGAGTTTTTCCTCTTCAAATCTGTCTCGCATGGGAACAAGCCGCACATCCCCCACGACGAGGCCGGCTACTTCGACTTCTCAACCGATCAGGCAACCCATGTGTTGAATGAAACGGTGAAGGCTCTCCAGTCTGTTGGCATTGAGGTTGAGGCCAGCCATCATGAGGTTTCGGCGGGCCAGCACGAGGTTGACCTGGGCTATAGCGAAGCTCTGCGAACCGCCGACAATACAATTATCTCGCGGCTGGTCATCAAAGCCATTGCCCAGTGCAATGATCTCTACGCAACGTTTATGCCCAAACCAGTGGCCGGCATCAATGGCAATGGGATGCATATCCACCAGAACCTCGCCGATATTGTCACCGGCAAGAATGTCTTTTATGATGAAGACGATCCCTACAACCTCTCGAAGCTGGCCCGCCAGTTTATTGCCGGCTTGCTCGACCACGCACCGGGGATGATTGCCGTGCTGGCCCCGCTCGTCAATTCCTACAAGCGGTTGGTGCCTGGCTACGAAGCCCCGGTCTACCTGAGTTGGGGGCGCACCAATCGTTCTGCGCTGGTGCGGGTGCCGCGGACGAGCGTTGGGCGAAACCACGCCATCCGTGTTGAACTGCGCTGCCCGGACCCATCGAGCAATCCCTACCTGGCCTTTTCTGTAATGCTGGCCGCTGGACTGGATGGCATCCGCCGCGACCTCCCGCTTGGCCCCGCTGCCGAAGAGGATCTCTTTCAGGTTGACCCGCGGGCCCTGGGGCTGGTGGTCCTGCCCGGTTCGCTTGGCCACGCGCTCGAAGCCTTGCAGGAAGATGCGGTTGTGCAGGCTGCGCTCGGCCCCCATGTCTACGAGCGGTTTCTCGACGCTCGCCTGCAAGAATGGAATCAGTACCGGAGCTATGTTTCGCAGTGGGAAATTGATCGCTATCTGGAGTTGTTCTGAGGGAATCCAATGGCTCTTCCGCTCCTGACCCGACGGGGTGACACGCTTTTTTATGACCGTGATGAGGGGGTAGTGCAGGTGCTCAACCGCCGCCGCTACCCCCACGAAACGGTATTTGTGGCCTGTCATACGGTTTCCGATGTTGCCACGGCTATTACGGAGATGATTGTGCAGGGGGGGCCGCCCCTGGCCTATGTCGCGGGCTATGGGCTGACGCTTGCTGCCCGCCAACAGCGCGACAGACCGGCGGAGCAGCAGCGTACCGCGCTGGCCGAAGCCGCCGACCTGCTACGCCACACCCGCCCCACAGCCGATGACCTGCACCACCTGCTGAATGCCGCCCTTCTGCGGGCCAACAACGCCTTGCACGCGGGTGAGGATGTGGAACAAACGCTTGCTGATTTTGTAGACGCGCAGGTTGCCAGAGGCGATGCAGTGGCCGAAGCCTGTGGGCACCACGCCGCCAACCTGCTCTCCGATGGCGCGACAATCCTGACCCACTGTTTCGCTGGCGCGGCCCTCAACTGGATGCTCTTTGTGGCCCACGTCAGGCAGGGCAAACAGCTTCATCTCTACGCAAACGAAACCCGTCCCTACCTCCAGGGGGCCCGCCTCACCGTTCACCAGGCCCACGAAATCGGGGTCAATGTCACGCTCCTGACGGACAATATGGCGGGTCTGGGGTTTTGCCGTGGCCTGTTCCAGGATTATATCACGGCGGCAGACCGCATCGCCCTTGATGGCAGCATCGCCAACAAAATTGGCACCTACCAGTATGCGGTGCTGGCCGCACGCCACGGGGTGCCCTTCTCTGTGCTTGGCTACGATGGCCCCGATCCTGCCACGCCCGATGGTGGGTCTATCCCCATTGAGGAGCGCGACCCGGCCGAGGTGTTGCAGTGTGCCGGCGTTCGCACAGCCCCGCCGGGCATCGGCGCGTGGTACCCCGCGTTTGATGTTACTCCGCCCGACCTCGTGACAACCATTGTCACCGAGCGAGGGCTATTTGCACCGGGGGAGATGGCCCGCTATCACCAGGAAACCCGGAGCTAAACCTGGATGTGACCTGACGATGATCCTGATTATTGGTGGCACCGCAGCCTATGACCTGGATCTACACGCAGAATTGGGGGAAACAGAGCGGTTCGACTTTGATACCCCCTACGGCGCAGCGTTCCCTATATTCATGCTCAAGGAAGCGCGCACGATGTGGCCCGGCCCACCATCGGGCCCATATGGGGGGCTGGCATTTGCCTCGCGCCACGGGTTGGAACAACTCGAACTCACCCCACCCTTCGTCAATGCACGGGCGAATATCTGGGCTGCGCAACAACTCGGCGTGTCGGCCATCCTGAGCTGGAACGGTGTGGGGGCCATCAACCCGCTGCTAGAGCTACACGATATGCTTATTCTCGATGGGGTGCTTGACTTCACCAGGGCCCGCCCCCGCAGCTTCCACCCTCCGTCCAACCGGACTTCCCCCGCCCGCCACTTTTCGCTGGTACCCGAAATACACCACCCCTTCAACGCCACCTTGCGGGCAGCATTGCATCAGGCCGCACGCGCAACAACTGAGCGAGCCTTCTCCTGTGGGACCTATGCCTGCTCCGAGGGACCTCGCCTGGAGACAGCAGCAGAAATCCGCGCCTTCGGACGGATGGGAGCCGACGTTGTGGGGATGACGCTGGTGCCCGAAGTCTTCCTGGCGCAAGAGATAGGGATTGCCTATGGCTCGCTAGCCTATGTCACCAATTACGCCACGGGGATAGAACCCTCCGACAATGCCCCCCGTTGCTTCGGGGCTGATGTTGCCCACCGTTGCCTGCATATCGTTTCTATGGCCATCGCCGATGGTCTGCTCCCTACTCACAAACATTGAGCCGGAGCCGATACAGTTACCCTATTCTGTTTCCGCTTCTCCCTGGCAGGGAGAGGTGATAGGCTGATGCTCACGCAGGCGGCGGGCCAGTTCGTTTCGTATTTCCGTTGCCCGCGGCCCCCCCACCTCGTTGCTCAGTGTTTCCCAGAGCCATCGCCAGGCATCAGGCTCCATCTGCCAGGTATTTTCCGCATCGGGGACAGGTCCCGTATGCTGCATCTGGTGGGCAATTTCGGCCTTGCACCATTCCTGGGCTTGCTGCAGGTCCTCAAACATGCAGCCGGCCCAGACACGCCAGTAGGGAGCATTGACATACTCGATATAGGCGGTCCACTGGTGCCCACTGCTACACAATGCCGCGACAGCGTGCCAACCACCCTCCGTGGTTTCCCATTGCGGCTCATGATAGCTACTCATCTGTGTGTCCTCCTGTGTTCCTGTGCTTCTTTGCCTCTGTATTTTTAGCTTCCCAAAAAGAGCGAAACGCCCTGGAGCAATGTCCCCGCAGCAATAGCCGAGCCAATGACCCCGGCTACATTGGGAGCCATTGCGTGCATAATAAGAAAGTTTTGTGGGTCTTCTTTTTGGGCCACAACGTGGGCCACACGGGCTGCGTGGGGCACCGCCGAAACGCCCGCCGAACCGAGCAAGGGGTTGATCTTGTTGCCATCTTTGAGAAACAGGTTGAAGAATTTGGCGAAGAGCACCCCCGACGCGGTTGCAATGCCAAACGAGATGGCCCCCATGATGAAGATAACGACCGACTGGGTTTGCAAAAAGACATCGGCCTGGGTGCTGGCCCCCACAGTAAAGCCGAGCAAAATGGTCACACTGTCAATGAAGGGGTTGCGGGCCGTGCGGGCCAGTCGTTCGGTTACGCCACACTCCTTGAGCAAATTTCCAAGAAAGAGCATCCCAAGCAGCGGCAATGCATCGGGTGCAATGAACACGCAAATGAGCAACCCGGCAATGGGAAAGATGATGCGCTGAAAGCGTGAGGGCACCCGCGGCGGGGGCATGCGGATGAGCCGCTCTTTTCGGCTCGTCAGCAGCCGCATAATGGGCGGCTGAATGACTGGTACCAGAGCCATATAGGAATAGGATGAGATGGCGATGGCTCCGAGCAAATCGGGGGCCAGTTTCGTGGTGATGAAAATGGCTGTGGGACCATCGGCCCCGCCGATAATGCCCACGCTGGCCGCGGCCCGCACCAGCGAACCCGGGTCGCCTGAATCGAGAAACCCCAGGGCCGGGAAGGTTGCGCCAAGCAAGATAACCCCTAGCAGCGTTGAGAAGATGCCAAACTGGGCCGCTGCCCCAAGCAGCAGGAGCCGCGGTTGTGCTATCAGGCTGGAGAAGTCGGTCATTGCTCCAAGACCGAGGAAAATGAGCGGGGGATAGATACCCAGGGCCACACCCTGGTAGAGATACCACAAAACGCTGCCCTCTTCGTAGATACCGATACCCGACCCTTCGGCAAAGGGGACATTGCCAACAAGCACCCCGAACCCGATGGGCACCAGTAGCAGCGGCTCAAACTCCTTGACTATCGCCAGATAGAGAAAGATAAACCCGACAAAGAGCATAACCAGGTTGCCAGGTTTTTCAAAAATGAGATACAGGCCGCTGTGCTGGAAGTATTGGATGAGCGACTCAAGGATCTGTCCCAAAACGTCCTCCTATCACGCAGTTGCGCTATTCAAAGGTAAGCAAGACCTGTCCCTGCTGAACCGCGTCACCGACCTTGATAAGAACTTCTTTGACCTTTCCCGAAGCGGGCGAGCTGATATTGGTATGCATCTTCATGGCTTCGATAACGATGAGCGGGTCATTTTCTTTGACACTGTCGCCCACCGCGACGTTAATGGCTTCGATAACGCCGGCGATGGGCGAGGTTAGCTCGTTGCTCCCGCTCACACTTGGCTTGCTCACCGGTTGTTGCTGGGCCGGGGTTGGCGGTGCGTCCCCACCTCCCGCGCTGGGCTGGGGCTGTGGACGGGGTACCGAGGTTGCCGGGGGAAAGCCATAGGACGATCCGCCCTCTTCATCGTCCTCCAATACTTCAACTTCAACATCGTAGCTTACGCCATTAACGGTGACTCGTAGTTTTTTCACTCCGCTCCTCTCCCGTAATTACAGCTTCTCTCTTGTCTTGACCCTGTTTATCATCTTCGTACATCCCCATACGTTCCCCTACCGACGGGTGATATGCGAGGCCATAATGGAAACGCGCCCCTGCCGCGACCATGTGGCTGATGCGGCTGCATCCGCAGGGCGGTAGCGCACCCGGCGGATGTGGACCTTCTTCTCCGTTGCGGTGGCTACTGCCGTGGCAATAACCACCATTACCTCCGGAGGGATAGTGTCGGGGTCTGCAAAGGGGGCCGTGGGTTCGCCTTTGTGTTTTGCGTCCTTCTTGCGCTTGCGTTCCTGCGCGGTGGCCATCTGCTGATCAATATATCGGAAAAAGTTCATCAGCAAGAAGAGCACCAGCAAGCCACTAAACACCACTAGAATCCCCGTCACACTCAGTTGTAGCCCGATAGAAAGGTAGTCCATTCCTGCCTCTTTCCTCTATAGTTTCAACGTTTCAGTTAACGCGACACTATCCACCTGGCAATGGGCAGCACACGTGACTGATACTACAACGGTATCAAGCCATGTTTCTTTTGCGGACGCAGGTCGCGTTTGTTTCGCAACGATTCCAGGGCCAGGCTGAGATACTGGCGGGTATCCTTTGGCTCAATAATGTCGTCTATCAGGTTGCGCCCCGCCCCCACATAGGGGTTGGCAAATTGTTCTTCGTATTCACGGATGAAATGGACCCGCGCTTCGTCGGGGTTTTCGGCCTGCTTGATGTCGTTCCGATAGACGATGTTGACGGCCCCCTCCGGCCCCATCACGGCAACTTCGGCCGTGGGCCAGGCGGCCACCCGGTCGCTGCCCAGGTCCTTGCCACACATAGCGATGTAGGCCCCGCCGTAGGCTTTGCGGAGAATAATGGAAATTTTGGGCACTGTTGCCGCCGAATAGACAAAGAGCATCTTGGCTCCGTGGCGGATAATGCCGCCGTACTCCTGCTGCACACCCGGCATAAAGCCCGGCACATCTACCAGCGTGACCAGCGGAATGTTGAACGCATTGCAGAACCGCACAAACCGCGAAATTTTGTCGGAGGAGTTAATATCCAGCACGCCGGCCATCACCATTGGCTGGTTGGCGACAATACCAACCGTGCGCCCGTTGATTCGGGCAAACGCAATGACAGCATTTGCCGCGTAGTGCTCCTGGATTTCTAGAAAATCGCCATCGTCCACAATGCGGTGGATAATTTCTTTCACATCGTAGGGTTCGCGGGGGTTGTCGGGAATGACGCGGTTGAGGGCCGGGTCTTCGGTTATCACCAGTTCGCCCATACCGAGATCCGGCGGGTCTTCCAGGTTGTTCAGCGGCAGAAAACTGAGCAGCTTCTGGCACTTCTGAAGCGCGTCCCGGTCATCTTCAGCGATGATGTGGACGACCCCGCTCTGGCTCTCCTGAGCATAGGCCCCACCCAGTTCTTCTTCGCTAATCTGCTCCCCTGTTACCTGTTTTATCACCTGTGGGCCGGTGATAAAGAGTTTGCCGACGTTCTTGACCATGATGATAAAGTCGGTCAGGGCTGGCGAATAGGCCGCCCCTCCTGCGCACGGTCCGGCAATAATGGAAATCTGGGGAACCACGCCCGACAGAAGAACATTTCGATAGAAAATACGTCCGTAGCCGCTCAGGGCCCCGATGCCCTCCTGAATACGGGCCCCTCCGCTGTCGTTGATAAGCACGAAGGGGGCCCCACACTTGAGGGCCATATCCATTGTCTGGCAGATTTTGTCGGCGTGCATTTCGCCAACCGACCCCCCCGACACAGTGAAATCTTGCGAGGCGACGAAGGCCTGGCGGGCCCCAATAGTACCCACGCCTGTCACCACCCCATCGCCGGGCAGATCCTTTCCCGCCATCCCGAAGGCATCACACCGGTGCCTGGCAAATAAAAAGAGTTCCTGGAATGTTTCGGAATCAAACAGCAGCGCGATACGTTCGCGGGCCGTCAGCTTCCCATCGTCGTGCTGTTTGGCAATACGCTTTTCGCCGCCCCCTTGCAAAAGGCGTTTTTTGGTTTCGCGCAGACGTTCGATCTTTTCTCTGGTTGTCATTGACTCCCCCACCTGTCTGGCATATAACTAATACCGCAACGATCTGCTTTATCATAGCACGGAAGCGGGAAAACTTCAACGCGCCAGTTTCCGTCCCGATCCGCAGGTAGATTTCTTGTTCGTAATCGTTCAGGCCCCCCACCTGTCCTCCCCCCAGCGGGGGGAGGGATTGGGAGAGGGGGGGCGCGTTCGCATCGGGGCAAGCGAGACGCTTGCGTACCCAGGAATCAGGGACTGCCCAAATACCGTG